>JBAQGP010000449.1:0-2182 GCA_049287845.1 Solirubrobacteraceae bacterium
TTGTCCTCAACCACGAAGACGACGGGCAGCCGCCAGAGCCGGGCGAGCGTAAGGCTTTCCTGGAACACGCCCTGGTTGACACCGCCGTCGCCGACGAAGGCGACGGCGACCTGATGGGTTCCGCGCAGCTTGGCGGACAAGGCGGCGCCGCACGCCACCGGCACGCCGCCCGCCGCGATGCCGTTGGCGCCGAGCAAACCGACGCTGATGTCGGTGACGTGCATCGAGCCGCCCTTGCCGCCGCACAGCCCGCCTTCCTTACCGAAGATCTCAAGCATCATCGCGGTGAGATCGCAGCCCTTGGCAATGGCGTGCCCGTGACCGCGGTGGGTACTCGTCACGTAATCGTCGGCTTCGAGGTTCATGCAGACGCCGACCGCGATCGCTTCCTGGCCCGCGTAAAGGTGCACAGGACCGGGCACGTCCCCGGTCGCCTGCTCCGTGTGCAGCCGCTCCTCGAACTCGCGGATCGTCCGCATCAGGCGGTAGGCCGCCGCAAGCCGGTCGGTCCCAAGCCGAGCTATCGAGCTAACCGCTGACGGCCGCCTGCGGGGAAGCGTCCGGCCCGCCGCCTGAGTGGTGTGAACTGACATGGCCTATGACCAGAACTCATCGGTCGCGTGCTGGTCGTCCGGGTAGGTCCAGAATTCGGCGATCTTCCCGTCCTTGATCAGCGCGATGTTGACGAAGCGCATGTCCAGCTTGCGGTCATCGCGCTCGTAGCTGGTCTGGACTAGGGCGAACGCGTAGTTCTCGCTCGCGCCGACCTCCCCGATCTCCATCTGGATCCGGCCCTTAGTCAGCTCGAACATTTTACCCGCGAAGGCGTTGGCCGACTCGATGCCCTGGTGCGAACCGGATAGCGGGTTACGGCCCGGGTAGTGGTGAATGCAGTCGTCGGTCCAGAACGTGGCCGCGGCCTCCACGTCACCGCGGGTAAACGCCTCGTACACCTTCGCCATCAGGACCACGTTGGGGTGCGTCTGCGTGCTGACTGTCTCGGTGCCCATTATCTGTCTCCTGACGTGTTTTATACGGTCGTGGTCCCGGCGGAAGCGGCTTCGGTTACCGCCCGCACGAGGGTTTCCCGGCTGGCGCCGGGAAAGTCGAACACCGACCCGGTCTCATGCGCTAGGCGGACGCGCTCCATGGTCTCTTCGTTATAGAGCGCCTGCGGCGGGTCGAGCAGGTTCATCATCCGCACGACGCGCCGCCAGACAACTTGGTCGGTGGCGGCGGTGGCTACCAGTGACCCGAAGTTGATAACGCCGGGGGGTGGCGGGCCGAGAGGTGTGCCGCTGATCGTGGCGCGCCACAGCATGGCGCGCCCGCGGTCGCTCGCGACCGCGTCCGCGTGCCAGGGTGCCAGCATCCGGTCAGTCTCCGCGGCGAACTCGCGCGTTGCCGCGGCGGGGTCGTCCGCATTGGCGGAGACCACGTCGCCCAGGGTGAACGCCATAGCCAGCGCGAGCGAGACGCCTCGCCCGTAGGCTGGGTTGGTGGTGCAGGCAGCGTCCCCCACGCTGAACAGGCCGATGACCGGGACCCCGGTGCGCAGGCTGTTATCCAGACCGCCCATCGCATAGACGGGGGAGATGGGCCGCGACGCGCTCGGCCCTACCCACGGGGCGAGCAGCGGGGTCGACCTGACGGCGGCAGTGAACGCCGCCTCGTGCCGCAGGTTCTTCATCGGGGTGTCCTCGGGCAGCACGCCGACGGAGATGGAGAACGTCCCGTTGTCCCCGAGGAACAGCACCGCTGTGTAATGGTCCCAGGTGCCGCCCGAGCCGAAGCCCCGGTTCAGGATGCCAGGCGGACGTTCAACGGTCTGCTGGTAGTAGCGGGTGTAGTAGGTGATGTCGGCCGAACTCGACTGCACGCTCATCGGCGGCACCCCCGCGTCAGGCAGCCACCGGCTCACAGCCTGCGAGCGGCGGCCCGACGCGTCCACCACGAGCTCGGCTGGCAGCTCCCTGCCGTCGTCAAGTGCCACGCCGGCTATCCGGCGGGGGTCGCGGGGAGAAAACATCAGGCCGCGCACGGTGGCGCCGATCTCATGGGACACCCGGGGGTGCATGAGTACCTCGCGGCGCAGTACCAGCTCGAAGGTGGACCTCCGGCTGCACAGCACGTTCAGCTGGTCGTCGCTCTCCTCTGGCCTGAAATCGAGAATCGTCGGCGG
>JBAQGP010000450.1:0-8658 GCA_049287845.1 Solirubrobacteraceae bacterium
TCCCGTAGGTGTTCTTGGCCTCGCCGACGTCGAAGCAGGCCTGGCCGAACGTCGCCGCCTGCTGGTCGCCGAGATCGCCGGCGATCTGCACGCCCTGGAGCTTGCCGCCCGAGCGGATCTCGCCATAGACCTCCGAGGAGGCGTGGATCTCGGGCAGCATCGACTCCGGCACGCCGATTGTCGACGCGATGTCCGAATCCCAGGACAGCGACTCGAGGTCCATCAGCATCGTGCGGCTGGCGTTGGTCACATCGGTGATGTGCTTGCCGCCGTCGGTACCGCCGGTGAGGTTCCAGATCAGCCAGGTGTCCATGTTGCCGAACACCAGGTCGCCGGCCTCCGCCTTCTCTCGGGCCCCGTCGACGTTGTCGAGGATCCAGCGCACCTTCGGCCCGGAGAAGTAGGTCGCCAGGGGAAGCCCCACCTTCTCGCGGAAGCGATCCTGGCCACCGTCGGCCGACAGCTCGTCAACCAGCTTGTCGGTCCGGGTGTCCTGCCAGACCAGCGCGTTGTGAACCGGCTCGCCGGTGTTGCGGTCCCACACGAGCGTCGTCTCGCGCTGATTGGTGATGCCCAGCGCGGCGATGTCGTCGGCCGTCGCGCCGGCCTTCTCCACGGCCTCGTCGATGACTTCCTGGCACCGTGCCCAGATCTCCTTGGGATCGTGCTCGACCCACCCCGGCTTGGGGTAGATCTGCTCATGCTCCTTCTGGGAGACCGCCACGACCTTGCCGGAGTGGTCGAAGATCATCGCCCGGGAGCTGGTCGTGCCCTGATCCAATGCAACACAATATTTCGGCATTGCTTCCTTTCAGCCCGCCAGTGCTTCGGCGGCGCTCTTGAAGAGGTAGTAGGTGGAGGTGGCGCCGGGGTCCTGGTGATCCGCGGAACGCTCACCCAGGTAGCTGGCCCGTCCCTTGCGCGCCACGAGCGGTGTCGTCGCGTGCATCCCCCGCTCGGCGGCCGAGACCGCCTCGCTGAGGCCACTGTCGAGATCCGATGCCTGCTCCAGCGCCTCGACCGCGGGTCCGAGCGCGTCCAGCATCGTCTTGTCGCCAGGCTGTGCCTTGCCACGAGACTGGACACCTTCCATGCCCTTGCGCCACGCCGTGGCGTACGCCGGGAGATCGACCTCGGACTGCCCGGCCAGCGCTGTGCCCATCTGCAGAAACAGCGTCCCGTACAGGGGACCGGCGGCGCCACCGACGCTGGAGACCAGCGCCATGGCCACCGTCTTGAGCACGGCTCCGGGGTCGGGCTGCTCGGACGCCTGGAGCTTCTCCAGCGCCTTCTGCATGCCGCGGTTCATGTTCGTCCCGTGATCGCCATCGCCGATCGCGGTGTCGAGACGGACAAGCTCCTGCCGGTGCTCGGCCATCTCCGCCGCGAAGCGGGTCATCCAATCCAGCGTGGTATCGCGGTCGATCGCCACGCGTGCTCCCTATGCGCCCCAGCGCAACGCGGGAGTGTTCACCGGAGCGTCCCAGTAGCGGACCATCTCATCGTCGAGCTTGACCAACGTGATCGAGCAGCCCTGCATCTCCAGTGCGGTGATGTAGTTGCCGATCAGGTTGCGCTCGATGGTCAGGCCGTGCTCGGAAGCGATCTTCGCCACTTCGGCGTAGACCACGTACAGCTCCAGCAGTGGCGTGCCGCCCATGCCGTTGACAAAGGCCAGCACCTTGTCGCCCGACGAGAACGGCAGGTCCTCCAGGATGGGGGTCATCAGGCGCTCGGCGACCTGGGAGGCCGGGCCGATCTTCTCCCGAAAGCGGCCCGGCTCCCCGTGAATCCCGATCCCGATCTCCACCTCATCCTCGCCGAGCTCGAAGCTCGGCTCGCCGGAGGCGGGCGTGATACACGGGGTCAGGGCCATGCCCATCGAACGTCCTTGGGCATTGACCCGGCGTCCCAACTCCGCAACCTCCTGCAGGCTGCGACGGTCTTCCGCCGCGCCCCCACAGATCTTCTCGACCAGCACGGTGACGCCCACCCCGCGGCGGCCGGCCGTGTAGAGCGAGTCCTCCACGGCCACGTCGTCGTTGGTGAGGATGGTCTCGACCTCGATGTCGTCGCCCTTGCCCATCTCGGCGGCCATCTCGAAGTTCATCACGTCGCCGGTGTAGTTCTTGACGATGTGAATGACCCCGGCGCCCCCGTTGACGGCTTTGGTCGCCTCCAGCATCTGGTCGGGCGTGGGTGAGGTGAACACCTCGCCCGGGCAGGCGGCGTCGAGCATCCCGGGCCCGACGAAGCCGCCGTGCATGGGCTCATGCCCCGAGCCTCCGCCCGAGATCAGGCCCACCTTTCCCTGGACCGGCGCGTCGGCGCGGACGACGCAGTACGGGTCAAAGGTGACACGGACGCGATCGCCGTGTGCCGCTTCGACCCCGCGTAGCGCGTCCGCGACCACCGCGTCGGGCGCGTTGATGAGTTTCTTCATGTCATGGCCTCCCTAGCCGGGATAGAACGCGCCGTACAGCAGCGCGCCGATAGCGCCACCGATGAGCGGCCCCAATACCGGGACCCAGGCATAGGACCAGTCCGATGTTCCCTTGCCGGGGATCGGCAGGATCGCGTGCATGATCCGTGGACCGAGGTCACGAGCCGGGTTGATCGCGTATCCCGTCGGTCCGCCGAGGGACATGCCGATGCTGACAACGAGGAACGCCACGAGCAGGGTTCCGAGGCCGGTGTAGCCGGGCCCCCCG
Organism: Solirubrobacteraceae bacterium; assembly: GCA_049287845.1. Lineage (GTDB taxonomy): Bacteria > Actinomycetota > Thermoleophilia > Solirubrobacterales > Solirubrobacteraceae > Palsa-465. Next base: position 2,712 of record JBAQGP010000450.1, read on the forward strand.
ACGTGATTGCCGGTCGCGGTGATCGCCAGGATCCCGAAGACCAGCACGCAGGTCCCGATGACCTCGGTCACCACGTTCCAGAAGTAGTTGCGAATCGCCGGGCCGGTCGAGAAGACCGCGAGCTTCAGGCCCGGGTCCTCGGTCTCGGACCAATGCAGGTAGTACGCGGCCCAGACGAGCGTCGCGCCGAGCATCGCGCCCAGCATCTCGCCGATCCAGTAGTGCCATGCGGCACCGCCGTCGATGTTGCCGTTGATCCAGAGGCCCAGCGTAACCGCCGGGTTGAGGTGTGCACCGTCGAATTGTCCGACGGCGTACGCGCCGACCATGACGGCGAAGCCCCACCCGAAGGTGATCACGATCCAGCCGGAGTTCTGCGCCTTGCTCTTGTTAAGGAGTACGGCGGCAACCACTCCATCGCCAAGAAGAACCAGGAGCGATGTCCCGATGATTTCAGCGCCAATGATGCTCAAGTCTCTCTCCCTCCTGAGCAGTACGTATGGACGGCGGCGATACTATCCAGGGCGGTTCGACAATGTCAAACCGAGTTCAAAATACCGATACTCGGTTCGTCAATGTCGTTGCGAACGCGGGATACTCCCGCGGGGGTAGGAGCAAAGGTGCCCGGCAACATTCAGTCCATCGAGCGCGCGGCGGCGATCCTCCGGCTGCTGTCGGGGCGGACGCGCCGTCTCGGGGTGGTCGATCTGGCCGGTGAACTGGGCCTGTCCAAGGGCACCGTGCACGGACTGCTGCGCACGCTCCAACATGTGGGCTTCGTCGAGCAGGACCCTGAGACGGGCAAGTATCAGCTCGGCGCCGCCCTGCTGCACATGGGCTCCAGCTACCTCGACGGCAACGAGCTGCGCACCCGGGCGCTGAACTGGTCAGACTCGTTGGCGTCCCGCACCCAGGAGGCAGTGCGGATCGGCACCCTGCACGAGGGGCAGGTCCTCATCGTCCACCACGTGTTCAGACCCGACGACAGCCTCCAGACCCTGGACGTGGGCTCGCTCCTGCCCGCACACGCCACCGCGCTGGGCAAGATGCTCCTCGCCCATCATCCGTACGTGGTCGCCGAGCTGTCCAGGAACAGCCTGGCCGCGTTCACGGACGCCACGATCTGTGACCCGGAGCGGCTCGAGCGCGAACTCGCCCGCACCCGAGAGCGGGGCTGGGCGGCCGACATCGGTGAGCTGTCACCGGGTCAGGTGTCCCTGGCGGCGCCGATCATGGACCGCAGTAGCCTGACGGTCGGCTCGGTGGGTATCTTCGGTCCGCCGGAGCGGTTGCTGGTGGCCCGGCAGCCGCGCGGAGAGCTGTTGGCCTATGTGCGCGAGGCGGCCCGAGCGGTGTCGCGCGAGCTCGGGGCGATTCCGTGGTGAGAGAGAGGTGGCTGTGAAAGAGCGATACGTGGCCGCGATCGACCAGGGAACCGCGTCGTCGCGATGCCTGGTGTTCGACCGCTCGGGACGGATCGTGTCGGTCGCGCAGAAGGAGCACCACCACATCTATCCACGGCCGGGCTGGGTCGAGCACGATCCGGAGGAGATCTGGCGCAACGTCGAGTCCGTCGTGGCCCGCGCGCTCGCCGAAGCTCGGCTGGATGCCTCCGATCTCGTCGCTCTGGGGATCGCCAACCAGCGTGAGACCACGCTGGTGTGGGATCGCGCCACCGGGCAGGCGGTCCACAACGCGATCACCTGGCAGGACATGCGCACCGACCACATCGTCCGGGCGCTGTCGGCCGAGCACGGCGATGACTGGTTTCGGGAGCGGTCCGGGTTGCCCCCGGCCACGTACTTCGCCGGCCCGAAGCTGCGCTGGCTGCTCGACACCGTCCCGGGGCTGCGCGAGCGCGCCGCCGCTGGCGAGGTGCTGTTCGGGACGATGGACTCCTGGCTCATCTGGCGGCTGATCGGGCGCCACCTCACCGACGTCACCAACGCCAGCCGCACGATGCTGATGGGGCTGCACACGCTCGATTGGGACGACGAGCTGCTCGAGGCGCTCGGTGTGCCTCGCCAGATGCTGCCCGAGATCCGGCCCTCGGCCGAGATCTACGGGGACGCCGGCGGCCAGCTGGGCGGCGTCCCGGTGGCCGCCGCGCTCGGCGACCAGCAGGCGGCGCTGTTTGGCCAGACGTGCTTTGCCCCAGGCGAGGCGAAGTGCACCTACGGGACCGGCAGCTTCCTCCTGCTGAACACCGGCGAGCGTCCCGTGCTCTCAGACAGCGGCCTGCTCACGACCCTGTGCTGCCGCGTGGGCGACGAGCCACCCTCCTACGCCTTGGAGGGATCGATCGCGGTGACCGGCGCGCTGGTGCAATGGTTTCGCGACAACCTCACCCTCATCGGCTCGGCGCCGGAGATCGAGACCCTGGCGCGCACGGTCGACGACAACGGCGGGTGCTACTTCGTCCCCGCGTTCTCCGGCCTGTTCGCGCCGCACTGGCGCAGCGATGCGCGCGGCGTGATCGCCGGCCTCACCGGCTACATCACCAAGGGCCACCTCGCCCGGGCCGTGCTCGAGGCGACGGCCTGGCAGACGCGCGAGGTGGTGGAGGCGATGACCACGGACTCCGGGGTGTCGCTGAGCACACTGCGCGTCGACGGCGGTATGACCGCCAACAATCTGCTCATGCAATTCCTGGCCGACGTCCTCGACGTGTCCGTGGTCCGTCCGAACGTCGCCGAGACGGTGTCGCTGGGCGCGGCCTACGCCGCCGGCCTCGCCGTCGGCTTCTGGCCCGACACCGACACCTTGCGGGCCAATTGGCACCCGGCCGCCCAATGGCTGCCCGACATGGAGCACGACCGGCGCGAGCGCGGCTACCGCAAGTGGCGCAAGGCGGTGGCGCGAACCACGGACTGGCTCGACGAGGACGACGAGTAGCTGCCGCGCCTGGCGGGGCTGGCACGCCCGGGGCCCGGCCGCAACGCGCGGTGCCCTAGCGGGCCGGTGGGGCGGGCGGGGCCGCGATCTTCTCGGCCTTCGGGGCCTGGCGGCGATAGGGCGACCGTGACGGACCGCCGTCCCCGTTATCGAAGAAGCTCTGCACCCGCTCGATCAGCGCCGCGGTGTCGCCGCCATTGGGCGGGATCGGCTCACCGAAGGCGACGGTGATCCGGTGGCGCTTGGACAGCAGCTTGCCACGCAGGCGGCGGGGCCACAGCCGCCCGGGCGGCATCGCCTCGGCGGTGCCCGTGACCCGAATGGGGATGATCGAGAGGTTGTGCGCCGAGGCCAGGACTGCCGCCCCGCGGCGCACCCGCCCCGGGCCGCCGCCCCGCGAGCGGGTGCCCTCGGGATAGAGCAGCAGGTTCCATCCCTGGTCGAGCAGCGTGTCGAGGTGGCTCCCGTCCTTGGACACGCCGCCGCCGCCCTTGCGCTCGATCGGGACCGTGTTGAAGATGAGCGAGACCATCGAGGCGACGAGCCGGTTGCGGTAGAAGTAGTCGGCTGCCGCCGCCACCGCCGTCCGCTTGCGCAGCCGGCGCGGCAGCGCCGACAGGATCACCGGCGTGTCCATATGGCTGGCGTGGTTGGCCACCAGGATGACCGGCTGCTTGAGCGAGGAGAGCTTCTCCCGGCCCGTCGCTCGGCGCGCGGCGTAGTAATTCATCACCGGGTTGAGCACGAACCGCATGAAGTTCTCGCGCACCAGCCGAGCCGGTGCCGAGCGCGCCCACGGCAGGTCGAGCTGGGCTGCGGCCGCGCGCAACTCTCTCCCCTTCTTGGGAGCGTTACGCGCCGCGTCGGAGACGCGGCGCTGCCAGGTGCGCTGACGGCGGAACGGCAACACCGCCCGAGGTACCCCCGCGCGTGACAACCGTTACATTTTCTTGGGCCGGTAAGCTCGCCCTCGGCACCAACGAGGGAAGGGAGGACGGATGGCCGACGATCCAAACGAGCACCCGGCTCAGCCGGAGCAGCCGCGGGAAGGCTTCGCCGAAGGCGAGAAGGATCCCGAGGCGTTCCCCGAGGACGAGGCCGTGGGGCGCTTCAGCGAGGGCCAGGAGGACCTGCCCCGCGAGGAGCCCGAAAAGCTCCACCATGGCCGTTTCTCAGAGGGCCAGGAGGATCTGCCCGAGGAGGACCCCGAGAAGCACGAGGAGCGGCGCTTCTCGGAGGGCCAGGACGCGGAGCCCCCCGGCTACACCGCCTGACGGCCCGCCAGCGGCACCGACTCGGCGTCCGACCGCGCGTCGGCCGGCGCGTCGGTGCGCGGCGGTGAGTAGGCGACGGGGGTGGCCAGCAGTTCGGGATCCTGGCCCTCCAGGGCCATCCATGCCGCCCGGAGGCCATGGCTGCCGGCGGTGGTCAGTGCGCTCACGCGGTTCTCCATCTGACCCACCAGCAGTGCGTCGGCGGGCGGCCGGATGACGCAGACCCTCGGGCTGGCCGCGGGGTCGGCGGATCGCGTGGCGAGGTCCGCGCTCAGCTCGTCGTAACGCTCGGAGCGGTGGACGCGCAAGTCCACCAGGGCCGGGTTGAGCTTCTGGAGGTAGCCGTCGGTGAGCCGCGCCACCAGGCTCGACAGCGGGGTGTGCTGCACGCCGTGGGGCCGGGTCTGAAGCACGAGCATGTCGGTGGCGGTCGTCCGGGCTGCGTGCACCGGGATCGCCTCGGCCAGCGTGGCGTCCAGCCAGCGACGGCCGCGAAAGGAGACGGGCGGCCCCGCGAGCCACGGCAGCCGGCCCGAGGCGCGCATGGCGCAGCGGATCTCCTCGGCGTCGCGCAGGTCGGTGAGGTCGACGATCTGCGCGGAATCGACGTCGGTGGCGGTGCAGTGCAGCTTGATCGGAGAGGCCAGGATCTCGTCGGTGCGCAACGGGCGCTGGTGGCGCCACACCTCGCCGACGACGTAGTCCATGTCGAAGATCGGGCGCCGCCGAAGCAGCGTGTCGCGGAGGTTGACAAAGCTCGGGTCCCCGAACCCGTGTGGGTACAGGGCGGTCAGGTAGGCGGCCTGGCCCGCCAGCAGGAAGGCAGCGTTGAACGCCCCCGCCGAGGCGCCGTGGACCTCGTCAAAGGCGTCGCGCAGGCCCAACTGCTCGATCGCCGCCGTCATCCCCGCCGAGACGACGCCACGCATCCCCCCGCCCTCGATCACCAGGGCGACGCGGCGTCCGTCGCTGCGCTGGCCGGGTCGCGAACCCTCGTCGCGCCGGCGGTGGATGAGTGCGACCACGGGATGTTCGCGCTGATCCTCGGTCATCGTCGCGGGGGCCCGATGGGGATCGGGGGAGAAGCGCTTGAGGACGGTGAATCGCATCGCTGCGAGGGTACTGTTACCCGCCGTGCCTCCGTTGCCCGCCGTGGTGCCGCTCGGTCAGACCTCACTGGATGTCAGTCGGGTCGGGCTGGGACTGGCGGCACTCGGCCGTCCGGCCTACATCAACGTCGGCCACGCCGCCGACCTCGGTTCGGCGACCGACGTCGATTCGCTGCGCGCCCGGGCGCACGAGGTGCTCGATGCCGCGTTGGCGGCGGGGGTCCGCTACTTCGACGCCGCTCGTTCCTACGGGCGGGCCGAGGAGTTCCTGGGCTCCTGGCTGGGACAGCGCGGCCTGAGCCGGCATGATCTCAGCGTCGGCTCCAAGTGGGGGTACACCTACACCGCGGACTGGCGTGTCGACGTCGACGTGCACGAGGTCAAGGACCTGACGCTTGCCACGCTGCGCCGCCAGGAGGAGGAGACGCGGTTGCACCTGGGCAGCGCCGTCGGGCTCTACCAGATCCATTCGGCGACCGTGGACAGCGGCGTCCTGGAGGACCGCGCGGTCCTGGACGAGCTCGCGCGGCTGAGGGCCGAGGAGGGCTGGTTCACCGGGCTGTCGGTCACGGGACCGCGGCAGGGAGAGACGGTGCGGCGTGCTCTCGAGGTCGGAGGCTTTGACTGCGTGCAGGCGACGTGGAACCTGATGGAGCCCTCGGCCGGCCC
>JBAQGP010000451.1:0-3434 GCA_049287845.1 Solirubrobacteraceae bacterium
CGGGCGTGGGCCCCGGTGAGGACGCGCAGGTTCGGCGCGTCGATCACCGGCCGCAGGTACGCCGCGGCGGCGCTGTCGCGCCGGCCGGCGCGGATGGTCAGCTGCATCTGGGCGACGCCGTCCAGGATCCCGGCGTTGTAGTCCGGATTGTGCGAGACGCCGATCTGGAGGGCAGCGGCCATGATCGCCTGGTGCACCGGAGCCAGCTCGTAGCGGCTGATGATGCTCAGCGGACCGCCGCTGCCGTGCACCTCCGAGGAGCCGCCGTCGAAGTCCTCCATGCGCACGAACGCGGGCAGGACGTCGTCCCAGCTCCACCCCGCGGCGCCCAGGCGCACCCACTCGTCGTAGTCGGTGCGGGCCCCGCGCACGTGGATGAGCCCGTTGAGGCAGCTCGAGCCACCCAATACCTTGCCGCGCGGCCAGTGCAGCGACCGCTCGGCCGCCTGTGCCTGAGGGGTCGTGTAGTAGCCCCAGTCCTCGGCGGCCAGCCACAGCTCGTGAAAGCGCGCCGGGTCGTGGATCGCCGGGCTGTCGTCGGGACCGCCCGCCTCCAGCAGGAGCACAGTCACATCGGCGTCGATCAGGCGGCGCGTGAGGGCGCAGCCCGCCGATCCGGCGCCCACGACGATCACGTCGGGCGCAAACCCGTCCAAGTCAACGCTCATGTGTCTCTCTCCGCTCCTCACTGGGGGTGGTCCGCCTGCGTGAGACCACCAAGGGGGGAGAGGGCACCCTACTGCCTCACGACTCCTGGATGTGGTCGGCCTCGCGCGCGCCTCCGAACGGTCGTGTGAGACAGAACTGGAGCAATGTGGCCTCGGGCACCCCCTCCACGCCGGGCGTGTCGGACGCGATGCCCTGGGTGTGCGGGTCGTTGGCGAAGCCGCCGACCTCGACCGAGTGCTGGGGGGTGCGGTAGCCGGAGATCCCGATCAGGTGCAGGTGCAGCGACTGACCCAGCGCGTCGAGGCGCGCCGCGAGGACCGGCTCCTCGTTGACGCTGTAGTTGGTCCCGGCCGCCTGAAAGAAGCCCCACTCGCCGCCGTGGGGCACGAACGGGGTGCTCGCGCAGCCGCCGGGAGGGGCCACGGCGCCGCCACCGCTCCCGTTCAGCGCCTGCTCGCGGGCGGCCTGAGCGTCGAGCACCGCCGCCTCGTGCTCCAGGGTCTTCTTCAGCGTGGTCAGCCTGGCCGCCGTCGCGCCGCGGATGTGCTCGGCGTGCAACTGCTTCTCGACGATCGAGAGCCGGAGCTGAGCGACATTGTCGCGCTCGACGAGGATCGCCGCGGCTTCGCGACGGCGGCGCGCCTGCACCACGGCCAGCTCGGTCGTCTGGACCTGGACCGCCTTGCGGTCGTCGACCACTCGCTGCATCGTCTGCACGTTGCTGCGCCGGATCGCGGTCAGGTTGCGCACGCCGTTGACCAGCTGGTTGAAGCCCTGCGCGTCGACGACCACGCTGACGAGGTTGGGCGGTGGCGATTCGTAGTCGGCACGCAACTGGGCGGCGAGCGTCGTCTGGTCGTGCGCCTCGGTGGCGTTCAGTCCGCCAAGCCGCTTGCGCGCCGCGGTGAGCTCGAAGGTGACGTTTGACAGCAGCCGCTCCTGGACTCCGAGCGCGTTCTCGATCGCGCTCAGGCGCGCCTCGAGGTTGTCGATGGTCCCCTGATAGCCCTGGATCGTCTGGCTCTGGGCGGAGATCTCGGAGCGCAGCTGGTTCGCACGCTGCTGGCCGGCCTGGTACTTGCCGCCCAGATCCGCCCAGCCGGGGACCGCGGCGAGCCCGAGCATCACGGCGGCCAGGAGGAACGGGTATGCGAGGCGACGGGCGTTGAGCATGCGGTCGTCGTGACAGCGTGCAACGAGGCGACCCGGTGGGCGGGACCGTCTCCCGAGGCCGTCTGCTGCGGACGTCGCGACGCTAGCAAGCTGGGCGGCGCAAGGTCACTTTCTCCTGCGTGTGCAGTGAAAGTTGCAGTGCTCAGCGGCCGGGCAGGTGCCAGATGTCGATCACGCTGGTGCTCGCGCTGGAGCCGTATGCGCCCGTGGGTGCCACCACGCGGCCGCCGGCCACGATCGGACTGTTCCAGTGCCCGCTGCCCGCCGGCAGCGAGCGCACGAGGGCGCCGCTGAGCGGCCGCCGGATGTTGATCGTACCGCCGGGATCGAAGACATAGAGCAGGCCAGCCGCGACCACGGGACTGCTTCCGGCGCTCCCCTTCTCCCACACCTGGCGCAGCCGCGGATGGGCGGGGTCCACCAGCTCGTAGGCGGCGGTGGCGGCGCCGTCGGCGACGAACACGTAGGTGTGTCCGCCGCTCGTCCACACCGCGGGCTGGGTCAGCAATTGGCTGCCGCCGGGCGTCGAGGTCTCTGACACCTGGCCCCCCATGCGCCGGCCGGGGCCGCCGGCCGTCCCGTTGAGACGGTCGAGGTTCAGCAGGTCCATCACGCCCGCCTTGCCGCCCTGGACCGCGAGCCGCATCCCGCCAAACGGGGGCAGCAGAGCCGGAGAGGCGCTGCCGAGGTCGAGGTCGTTGGCGTCCAGGTGTGCCTGGTCGGCCGGAGTCCAGTTGTGCAGCAGCTCGCTGGCGTCGGGGGCCAGCTCGAGCACGCTGTCGCCCCAGCTGCTGCGCCCGTCGAAGGGGCCGTTCCCGGTGGCGACGAGGATTCGCCCGCTGCCGGGCTCGATGATCGCGCCGGCCCGGCCCCAGATCGCGCTGTCGCCACGTGTGTTGGTCACGCCGCACGAGCTCGCCCGGATGAGGCTGTGGCGGTCCGAGCACTCGCTGTTCCACACGTGGACGATTCGCCCGCTGGCGCGGTCGATGGTCACGACGTGCCCGTCGTAGGGTGGGATGTCGCCGATGTAGCCGCCGGTCACGGCCACGATCCAGCTCCCGGAGACGTGCAGCGAGGAGGCGAGCTTCTCGTGAGCCGGATCAAGCGTGATCCGGCGCGACCACACCTGATGACCGGTGGCCAGCGAGAGCTTGTGGATGACGCCATCGGGACTGGCGCTGTAGACGAACTGACGGTCGGGGTCGGCAGCCGGCGACGCGGTGGTCACCTGCTGATTGCCGGGGGCACTGTTGACGCCGGCCGGGCGAAACTCCCACAGCCGCCGGCCGGTGCGAGGATCGATGGCGATCGTCCTGCCGTAGCTGGTGGTGACGACGATGACGTCGTGGCGGGCGCCGTGGCCCACGATGCCACTCAGCGCGACCGCCTCGGAGTCCGCGACGCCGTCGATCTGTACCCGCCGTAAGCGCAGACGCGCCGCATTGCCGGCGGTGATCCCGCTGTCGGCGGGCCCCGCGCCGGTGCTCTGGGCGTTGTCGCCGAACTGGAGCCAGTCAGACGAGGTGGTGGCCGGCCCGGCGCTCGTAGTGGCGGCGCTCGTGGTGGCGGCGCTCGCCGCACCCGTATCC
>JBAQGP010000452.1:0-12299 GCA_049287845.1 Solirubrobacteraceae bacterium
GCGCAAGGGCGTGAAGTTCTCCGACGGCACGCCGCTCAACGCTCAGGCGGTGGCGTTCAACTGGAACCGCGACCTCAAGTCGCCCTGCACCTGCAAGCCGACCATCCAGGTCGCCTCGATCACCGCGCCCGACGCCTCGACGGTCAAGGTGGACCTGGTCGTCCCCGACGGCGCCTTCATCGACCAGCTCCAGGACTCCAACTTCTCCTGGATCGCCTCGCCGGCGGCGCTGAAGAAGATGGGCGAGCAGCAGTTCAAGCTCAAGCCCGTCGGCGCCGGCCCGTTCACGGTGGTCTCAGACACCCTGAGCAACCAGCTGGTGCTCAAGAAGAACCCCACCTACTGGGAGAGCGGGAAGCCCATGCTCGGCGGGCTCACGTTCAAGACCACCGCGGGCGACGAGACGGCGCTCGAGGCGATGCAGTCCGGGCAGGCCCAGGCCTACGAGGGTATGAACACCCCGAAGCTCGTCGACTCGTTCAAGGGCAAGTTCACCATCACCCCCCAGCCGTCGACGTCGCCGTATGACATCCAGCTCAACACCGCGGTTCCGCCGTTCAACAACAAGAACGCGCGGCTGGCGATCTACTACGCCACCGACACCCAGCTGCTGGACCAGAAGCTGTTCGGCAACATCTACCCGCCGACACAGTCGTTCACCGCCCAGGCGGGCCTGTTCTACAACCCGACGGTTGCGGGCTACCCGGGCTATGACCTCGCCAAGGCCAAGGCGCTGGTCAAGCAGCTCGGCGGGCTGACCGTCAACTTCTTCACGATCACCCAGCCGGCCACCCAGAACTTCATGGTCGCCCTCCAGCAGATGTGGAAGCAGGCGGGAATCAACGCCTCCATCCACTTCTATTCGCTGGCTACCCTGATCCAGCAGTTCCAGGGCAAGTGGCAGGCGGCGCTGCAGACCGCGGGCGCCTGGGATCCGGGGGGCGGCGTCGGCGTGTCGTTCCGCTTCAACTCCAAGTCGCCGTTCTCGGGCGTTCACGATCCCAAGCTCGATGCGCTGCTCAACTCGGGGCAGGGCGCGACGGACCCCGCCACCCGCAAGTCGTTCTACGACAAGGCGGCGGAGTACATCGCCCAGAACGCCTACGGCCCGTTCCTGTTCCCGGTGGCGACGTGGAATGTCGCCGCGCACGGCGTCAGCGGGCCCGGTCTGACCAACGCCATCCCGTCGGTGGCGGTCAACCCGCAGGTCCTGTGGGAGGACGTCGCCGCATCTTGAACCCGGGCCACTCCCACACGCGATGAGCAGCGCGGCGTCAGCGCCCCTGTCCGCCTCCCCGCCGCGGGCGGGGGCGCGAGCGCTGACCCGGGTGACCCGGTCGCCGCTCCTGCGGTTCCTGGGTCGCCGGCTGCTCATCGCCATCCCGGTCCTCTGGGGCGTGACGTTCCTGACCTTCCTGGTCATCAACCATCTCCCCGGCAACGCCGCCCAGCAGCTGCTGGGGGTCAACGCCACGCCCCAGGAGGTCCATCAGCTGGCGGTCAAGCTCGGGGTGGACAAGCCCCTGCTCAGCCAGTACGGCACCTGGCTGGAGCACCTCGTGAGCGGCAGCCTCGGCCACTCACTGGCCAGCGGCCAGAGCGTCACCTCGATCCTCGGCGCCGACCTGCCGGTCACCTTCGAGCTGATCGCCTACGCATTCGTGATCTCGCTGGGGCTGGCGGTGCCGATCGCGCTGCTGGCAGCGCGCCGGCCCAATGGCCTGTTTGACCGCGTCAGCATGGTGCTGAGCATGGCGGGGCTGTCGATCGCCAACTACATCCTGGCCCTGATCCTGGTGTATTTCTTCGCCGTCAAGCTCAACTGGCTGCCGGCGCTGGGCTGGGTGCCGCCCAACAGGGGCTTGGGCACCAACATCAAGTACCTGACGATGCCGGCGGTGTCGGTGGCGCTTTCGCTGCTGTGCTTCTACACGCGCCAGCTCCGCGCCGACCTCGTCCAGCAGCTGCGCACCGAGGACTACGTGACCACCGCCCGCGCCAAAGGGGTGGGACCGTGGCGGATCATCCGGCACCACGTCCTGCGCAACTCCGTGTTCGGCCTCATCACGTCGGTGGCGCTGAACGTGGGGACGCTGCTCGGCGTCACCGTGATCATCGAGCAGATCTTCGGCCTGCCCGGCATCGGTCACGAGCTGCTGTCGGCGATCAACTCGCGCGACCTGCCGGTCGTGGAAGGAGCCGTGTTCGTGTTCGGCTTGATCGTGGTGCTGGCCAACCTGCTGGCGGACGTGCTCTACGCCGCGCTCGACCCGAGGGTGAAATATGGCAGCACCAACTGAGGGCATCGTCCCGGGCGTCCTCGAGCCCGCGGTCATCGCTCCACCTCCGGGCCAGCAGGGCCGCCTGGGCCGCCTGCGGGCGCTGGGCGGGATCTGGCTGCCCGCGTTCCTGGTGGCCGCCATCTTCTTCCTCTGCTTCCTGTGGCCGCTGATCGGGCCGGTGCCGGGTCCCACCGGCGGGAGCATCCTCAACTCCAACGACCCGTCGTTCACCCCCGGCCATCTGTTCGGGACCGATGCCACGGGCAACGACGAGTGGTCGCGATTGCTCTACGGCGGGCGGGCGTCGCTGGAGGTGTCGCTGGCGGTCACCGGCCTGGGCCTGCTCATCGGCGGTCTGCTCGGCGCCTTTGCCGGGTACGTCGGTGGCTGGCGCGACGGGGTGATCATGCGGCTGCTCGACGTGCTCATCGCCTTCCCGGCGCTCGTGCTCGCCGTGGCCATCGCCGAGCGGCTCGGGCCCGGGGAGCTGCACGCCATCTGGGCGCTTTCGTTCTTCAGCGTCCCCGCCTTCGGGCGCCTGGCCCGCGCGGCGACCCTCCGCGTCCGCGAGCAGAACTTCATCGTGGCGGGGCGGCTCTCGGGCACCGGCCACCTGCGGACGCTGGTGCGCCACGTCGCGCCCAACATCCTCCCCGAGCTCGTCACCTTCGGCCTGCTCGGCATGGGGATCATCATCGTGCTGGAGGGCGCGCTCAGCTTCATCGGCCTGGGGATCCCGCCGCCGGCGCCGAGCTGGGGCAACATGATCGCCTCGGGCGAGGGGATCCTCTCGGCCGAGCCGAAGTTCGTGCTGCTCCCGAGCGCGGCGCTCTTCATCACCGTGGTCAGCCTCAATCTGCTGGGCGAGAGCCTGCGCGCCCGGTGGTCGGCCCGATGACGGCCCCGCTGCTGGAGCTCGGTGACCTGCGCGTCGACTTTCGCCAGGGCGAGCGGGTGGTGCGCGCGGTCGACGGCCTGAGCTATGAGGCCGGCAAGGCGCGGACGCTGGCGCTCATCGGCGAGTCGGGCTCGGGCAAGACCGTGAGCGCGCGGGCGATCATGGGACTCCTGCCCGAGACCGCCCACGTGACCGGCTCGGTCCGGTTCGAGGGTGAGGAGCTCATCGGCCTGCCCGAGCGGCGGATGCGCGCGCTGCGCGGCAGCCAGATCGCGATGGTCTTCCAGGATCCGGCGCGCTCGCTGAACCCGACGCTGCGGGTCGGTGCGCAGATCACCGAGGCCATCCACATGCACCGCAAGGTGTCCAAGGCCTCAGCGCGGGACCGCGCGATCGAGCTGATGGAGCTCGTCCGCCTGCCGGCCGCGGCCGAGCGCTTCCGCCAGTACCCCCATCAGCTCTCGGGCGGCATGCGCCAGCGGGTGATGATCGCCATGGCGCTGGCCGGCGACCCCAGGCTGCTCATCGCCGACGAGGCGACGACGGCGCTGGACGTCACCACGCAGGCCCAGATCATGGAGCTGCTGCGCGACCTCCAGCAGCGCCTGGGCATGGCGCTGATCATGATCAGCCACGACCTCGGCCTCGCCGCCAGCTACGCCGACGAGGTGCTGGTCATGTACGCCGGGCGGGCGGTGGAGCGCGCGGAGACCCGGACGCTGTTCGGGCAGGTGCGGATGCCGTATACGCGGGCGCTGCTGGGCGCGATCCCGCGGCTGGAGAATCCGCCGCACACCACCCTGACCGCGGTCCCGGGCCAGCCGCCCGACCTCGCCTCCCAACCGCCGGGCTGCCCGTTTGCGCCGCGCTGCCCCGAGGTGAGCCAGAAGTGCCGCGAGGTGGCGCCGCCGCTGGCCGAGCAGGAGCCCGGCCACCTGTGGGCGTGCTGGCACCCCTGCGGCGTGGAGGACTCGGTCGCCGTGGAGGTCTCGGCGTGAACGAGCCGCTGCTGGAGGTCACCGACCTCGTCCAGGAGTTCACCGTGCGCGACCGCGGCGGCGTCAAGGCGGGCGTCGTCCACGCCGTGTCGGGCGTCTCGCTGTCGCTCTCACCGGGGGAGAGCCTGGGGCTGGTGGGTGAGACGGGCTCGGGGAAGTCGACGCTGGCCCGGGCGGTGCTCCAGGCCCCGGCGCCCAAGTCGGGCTCGGTCCGCCTGCGCGGCGTCGAGCTGGTGGGCCTGCGGGGCAGGCGACTGGTGCAGGCACGCCGGCACATGCAGATGGTCTTCCAGGACCCGTTCAGCTCGCTTGACCCCACCTGGAAGGTGACCCAGCTCGTGCAGGAGCCGCTGGTGGCCTTCAAGGTGGGCACCGCCGCAGAGCGGCGCCGCCGTGCGGATGAGCTGCTCGAGCTCGTCGGGCTCGATCCCGCCCGCTACGGCGACCGCCGGCCGCGCGAGCTCTCGGGCGGCCAGGCTCAGCGGGTGGCGATCGCGCGGGCGCTGGCGCTCGACCCGTCGCTGATCATCTGCGACGAGGCTGTCTCCTCGCTCGACGTGCTCATCCGCGCGCAGGTGCTCAACCTGCTCGAGTCCCTGCGCACCGATCTGGGCCTGGCCTACCTGTTCATCGCCCACGACCTCGCGCTGGTCAAGCAGGTCTCTGACCGCGTGGCGGTGATGTACCTCGGCAAGCTGGTCGAGCTCGGCCCGGCCGAGTCGCTGTATCGCCGGCCGCTCCACCCCTACACGGTCGCGCTGTTGGCCTCGATCCCCAGCCCGGATCCCGAGGCGCCCCACGAGCGGGTGACCGGGACGATCCGGGGCGAGCCGCCGTCGCCGATCGACCCGCCGAGCGGGTGTCGCTTCCGCACCCGCTGCCCGCGGGCCCAGGACCTGTGCGCGACCGAGGAGCCGCCGATGCGCCAGCTCGCCGACCGCCACTTCGCCGCCTGCCACTTCCCGGTCACCGTCGACGCCCCGGCGCCGGAGGCGACCGCAATGAGCCACTAAAGGGAGGCCCCCATGGCCGTCAGTGAATCCGAGAAGACCACGCTCGATGTTGCGACGCTTCTGCCCAGCGGCAAGCAGCTCATCGGCGGCGAATGGGTCATCGCGCACAGCGGTGAGACGATCGATGTCATCAACCCGGCCACCGGCGAGACGCTCGCCGCCGTGCCGCGCGGGTCCGACGACGATGTCGCCGACGCCGTGGCCGCCGCCGCCGACGCCTTCCCGGCGTGGCGTGACACGAGCCCCAGCGTCCGCGGCCAGCTCCTGCTGCGCTGGGCCGAGCTGTGCCGCGAGCACGGCGCCGAGCTGGACCTGCTCGAGCGCCTGGAGGTCGGCCGTCCAAGCTGGGGGCCGCCACCCATGCCGGGCATCCTCACCTTCATCGCCGGGCTGGCCGACAAGGCGACCGGCCAGACGCTGCCGAGCATGTTCCCCGACGTGGTGGGCATGACCCTGCGCGAGCCCTACGGGGTGTGCGCCAGCATCATCCCGTGGAACGCCCCGGGCCCGCTGACGGCTCAGGACACCGGGCCGGCGATCGCCATGGGCAACACCGTCGTGCTCAAGCCCGCCGAGGACGCCCCGCTGACGGCGCTGCTGATGGCCAAGCTCGCACATGAGGCCGGCATTCCGGCCGGGGTGATCAACGTCGTGACCGGCTACGGCGCCGAGGCGGGCGGCGCGCTGTCGCACCACCCCGGCATCCGGCGGATGAGCTTCACCGGCTCGCCGGAGACCGGGACCCGGATCATGGCGGCGTGCGCGGAGAACCTGGTGCCCGTGCACCTCGAACTGGGCGGAAAGTCGCCGCAGGTCGTCCTGCGCGACGCGCCGCTGGAGAAGGCGATCCCCACGATCGTACGCAGCATCACCCTCAACACCGGACAGATCTGCGCTGCCGGCTCGCGCGTGGTGGTGGACCAGAGCATCCGTGACCAGGTGGTGGAGGGCCTCGCGGCGGGCTTCGAGAACGTCACGGTGGGCCCCTGGTACGAGCCGGTGGACATGGGACCGCTGATCAGCGCCAAGCAGGAGCAGCGTGTGCTCGGCTACCTGGAGTCCGGTCGTCAGGAGGGCGCCCGGATCATCACCGGCGGCGCCAAGCTGAGCGGGCCGGACTACGACAAGGGCTTCTTCGTGGGGCCGACGATCTTCGACGAGGTCACGCCGGATATGCGGATCGCCCAGGAGGAGATCTTCGGGCCGGTGCTCTCGGTGCTCACCGCCGACGATGAGGAGCAGGCGCTCCAGATCGCCAACGGCACGCGCTACGGCCTGGTCTCCTCGGTGTGGACGCGCGACGTGGGCAAGGCGATCCGGCTGGCGCGCCGCATCGAGTCCGGCCAGGTGTCGATCAACACCCTGTGGTCGGGAGGGGTGATCGGCGCCCCGTTCGGCGGCTACAAGTCCAGCGGCTTCGGGCGCACGGTGAGCGCCGACTCGATCCTGGACCACACCCAGGTCAAGACCGTGATCATCGACGGGCGGGTCTGAGCCGTGGGCATGGACGTCTCCCTGGAGGGCAAGGTGGCGCTGGTCACCGGCGCGGGCCCCAACATCGGTTCCGGGATCGCGCTGGCGCTGGCGCGCTACGGCGCCAAGGTGGCCTGCAACGACGTGTCGGTGGAGGCCGCGGGGGCATCGGTGGCCCGCATCGAGCGCCACGGCGGCGACGCGATGGCGATCCCCGGGGACATCACCGATGAGGCGGTCGTCACCGGCTACGTCGCGGAGGTGCTTGAACGCTGGGGCCGGATCGACATCCTCATCAACAACGCGGCCATCCTCGGCGGGCGGGGTGTGCTCGAGGAGAGCCTGGAGTTCTTCAACCGCGCGATCGAGGTCGCGGGCGCCGGCACGTTCCTCAACAGCAAGCACGTCGCCGTCTCCATGATCGAGCGCGACATCCGCGGCGCCATCGTCAACGTCCTGTCCTCCAACGCGTGGCAGGGGGCGCCCGGCGTCATCGCCTACGCGTTCCACAAGGGCGGGCTGGCCAACTTCACCCGGGCCGCCGCGATGGATCTCGCCCCGTATGGGATCCGCGTCAACTCCTACTCCCCCACCGCGCCGCGCCCCGACAACCCCGAGCTGCTGGCCGAGCTGCCCGAGTCCGGCGGGCTGCGCCGCCACTTCCAGCCGCCGGGCGACCGTCCGGACTGGTGGCGCGACGTGGGCAAGATCGACGTCCGCGACAACATGCCGATGGCGCCTTCGACGCCCACCGACATCGGTCACTGCGTCGCCTGGCTGTGCAGCGACTACGCGCGGCTGATCACCGGCTGTGATTTCGTCATCGACGGCGGCGCCCGCGCCAAGTACTGGGGCTACACGCCGCCGCCCGACAAGGCCGAGCCGGCTCCCCTCATCCCGCTCTATGACGACGAGACCGCTCCGGGAGGGTTCTAGTGAGCGCTCCTGACATGGTCCGCGCCGCGGTCCAGACGGGCCCAGAGGCCTACGAGATCCGCGAGCTCCCCCGCCCGCGGATCGGCGACGACGACGGGCTGCTGCGCATCGAGGCCTGCGGTGTGTGCGGATCCGATGTCGAGCAGTACCGCGGGCACCTTGTGCGTCCCGGGATGTTCCCGCTCGTCCCCGGCCACGAGCCGCTGGGCGTGATCGAGGAGGTGGGCGACCGCGCTGCGCAGCGCTGGGGCGTGCAGCCCGGAGACCGGGTGGCGGTGGAGATCCTGCGGCCGTGCCGCGCCTGTGACTACTGCCTCACCGGGCGCTACATGTCCTGCCCGCACCGCGACGGCGCCTACGGGATGACCCCCCTGTCGCGCGAGCCGGGGCTGTGGGGGGGCTTTGGCGAGCTCATGTACCTGCACCCGTGGGCGATCCTGCACAAGGTCTCCAAGGACCTGCCGCCTCACCTGGCAGTGATGTTCAACCCGTTGGGCGCCGGGGTGCGCTGGGCCGCGTTCCTGGGCGAGGTGGGCCTGGGCGAGACCGTCCTCATCCTGGGGCCGGGGCAGCGCGGGCTGGCCTCGGTGATCGCGGCGCGGGCGCGAGGGGCGGGGACGATCATCGTCACCGGCCTGCGCAGGGACGCCGCCAAGCTGGCTCTGGCGCGCGAGCTGGGCGCCGACCACACGATCAACGTCGAGGAGGAGGACGTGGTGGCGCGGGTGACCGAGATCACCGACGGCGCCATGGCCGACGTCGTGCTCGAGCTCACCCCGATGGCGGCCCAGCCGATCGCCGACGCCATCGAGGCGGTCCGCCACTCGGGGCGGATCGTGCTGGCCGGGCTGAAGGGCAACAAGACGATCGGGCTCGTCACCGATCGCCTCATCAACAAGGGACTGACCGTCAAGGGCGCCTTCGGCGTCAACGCCGAGGCCTACATCGAGGCGATCCGGATCATCGAGTCCGGCCGCTTCCCGCTGGAGAAGCTGTCCTCTCAGACGTTCGAGCTGGCCGATACCGAGGCGGCGATCCAGTCGCTGGCCGACGGGGACGCCGTCCACGTCTGCGTCTGCCCCAATGGAAGGAGCGCCTAGATGCTCGTCGACATGCACGCGCACGTCATCCCCGGTGCGCTTGACGCGTGCGGCACCCAGGAGGGCCGCCTGGGCCCGCGCGTCGGCCCCTGCGACGACCCGCAGGCGCGGCTGCTCGAGTCAGACCGCATGCGGTTCACGGCGTCGGACGCCTTCTACTCGGCGCAGCGCCGCCTGGAGGAGCAGGAACGCTCCGGTGTCGACGCCGAGGTCGTCTCGCCGATGCCGCCGCTGCTGGACTACAGCCTGCCGGGCGCCGAGGGCCTCGAGCTCTGCCGCCGGGTCAACGCCTTCATCGCCGAGCTGACGCAGACCGACGCCCACCGGCTGCTGGGGATGGGGATGGTGCCGATGCAGGCTCCGGAGCTGGCCTGCGCCGAGCTTGACCGCGTGCGGGAAGCCGGGCTGGTGGCGATCGAGATCACCTCCAACGTCCTGGGGCGCTCCCTGCACGAGGACGAGTTCGCCGAGTTCTGGGCCGAGGTGGAGCGCCTCCAGATGCCCGTCTTCGTTCACGGGATGCCCGGTGACCTGGGCGGGCGGATACCGGCGGGGCTGGTCGCTGTCGCCGGGTTCGCGGTCGGCGCCGACTGCGCCCTGGCGGCGACCGCGATCATCGCGGGCGGGGTCGCCGAGCGCCACCCCAACCTGCGCCTGGCCTTCAGCCACGGCGCCGGCGGGTTTCCGTGCATGCTCCCCCGCGCCAACTTCTTCTGGGGCAAGACGTGGAACGAGGAGCCGTCGGCCGAGGGGGAGGGGACCTCACCGGCGGAGCTGGCCCGGCGCTTCTACTACGACGGCCTGGTCATGGACCGGCGGACCTTGGCGCATCTCATCGAGATGATGGGCCACCGGCAGGTCCTGGTCGGCTCGGACTTCCCGGCGATGGCGCGCGAGCAGCCATGCGCGCGGACGCTGCGCACGCTGGACCTGCCCGGCGATCAGCTCGACGACATCACCTGGCACAACACGTTCCGCTTTTTGGGAGTGAACGCCCCGCAGCTCGTCCGCGAGGGGGCAGGTACCGCAACGGAAAGGGTGACACCGTGAAGACACGTGCAGCAGTCGTCCGTGGTGCGGGCGAGCAGTGGGAGGTGACCGAGCTCGACCTCGACGAGCCAAAGGAGCACGAGGTGCTCGTCCGGGTCATGGTGTGTGGCCTGTGTCACTCCGACGAGCATGTCCGCGAGGGCGGCCCGTACCGCTATCCGATGATCGGCGGCCACGAGGGCGCGGGCATCGTGGAGAAGGTCGGGCCCAGCGTCACCCGCGTGCGCGAGGGCGACCACATCTGCACGTCCTGGATCCCCGTGTGCGGACACTGCCGCTATTGCTCCACCGGCCGTCAGAACATGTGCAACGACGGCCTCAATGCCGGCACCGGGATGATGCTCGATGGCACCTTCCGCTTTCACGAGAACGGCACCGACATCGGCGGGATGTGCGTCCTGGGCACGTTCAGCCAGTGGATCGTCATCTCCGAGAACGCCTGCGTGCCCATCGATGAGGACATCCCGTTCGAGGTCGGCGCGCTGGTGGCCTGCGGTGTGACCACGGGGTGGGGCTCCTCGGTGTACGCGGCGGGAACGCGGGCCGGCGAGACGGTCGTCATCTACGGGACCGGCGGTGTGGGCATGAACGCCGTCCAGGGCGCCGCCTACGCCGGGGCCAAGCACGTGGTGGCGGTCGACCCCAACCCCTACAAGCAGGAGATGGCCGGGAAGTTCGGCGCCACCTTCACCACCGGCGACCCCGCCGAGGCGCTCGAGTACGTGCGCGACGTCACTCGCGGGGAGATGGCCGACCACGCCGTGATCACCATCGGCGTGATGGACGCCCAGGTGCTGCGCAACGCCGTGGACGCCATCGGCAAGGGCGGCAGCGTGGTGGTCACCGCGGTGGGTGGCGGCCCCGACAACCACACGATCGCCATCAACGGCTCGCCGGTGACCGGCTGGCACAAGAACATCCAGGGCTCGCTGTTCGGCGGCGCCAACCCGCTCTATGACATGCCGCGGCTGCTGGGGCTGTGGCGGGCGGGTCAGCTCAAGCTCGAGGAGCTCATCACCAACCGCTATCGCCTGGACGAGATCAACCAGGGCTACAAGGACATGCTGGAGGGGCGCAACATCCGCGGCGTCCTCATCCACGAGCACTAGTGGCCGCTCACGAAGGAGGCTTCACATGACCAGCGCGATCATGGATCCCACCGGCCGGTCCGAGGCGCAGGCCTCGGCGGGGCTGGCACTCGCCCCCCGGCGCGCCGACCTGTCCGGCGTCTCCGTCGGGCTGCTGGAGAACGGCAAGCAGAATGCCGCCCTGTTCCTGGAGGAGGTGGCCGGCATCCTGCGCGCGCGCTACGGCGTCGGCGACGCCACGCTGCGGCGCAAGGAGGTGTTCTCGGCGCCGGCGCCGCCCGAGCTCGTGCAGGAGATGAGCGCGGCCTCCGACGTCGTGGTCATCGGCGTCGGTGACTGCGGCTCCTGCAGCGCCTCGGCGATCGCCGACGGGGTGCTCTTCGAGCGCAGCGGCACACCGGCGGCGGTCATCTGCTCCGATGCCTTCATCGCCACCGCCGACGCCATGGCGCAGGTCCAGGAGGCCCCGGGCTACAGCTACGTCACCACGCCCCATCCCGTGGCCGGGCTCACCGCCGCCCAGGTGCACGAGCGCGCCGAGCAGGTCGCCTGCCAGGTGGCCGATCTGCTGGCCGCGGCTCAGGGCGCGCAAGCCGCCTGATGGCCGCCGAGCCCGACCCCGACGTCGCCCGGGACGCGATCGAGTACTGCTACGAGCACGATTGGACCGACGGCCTGCCCGTCGTGCCCGCCTCGCGGGCCCTGGTGGACCGGTTCCTGGCCCACACGAGCCGCGCCCCTGACGAGGTCCTGTGGCGGATGGACCATCTGGGCACCGAGTGCACCGTGCAGACGGCCGCGATCAACGCCGCCATGGCCGGCTGTCGCCCCGAGTACTTCCCGGTGGTGCTGGCCGCCTGGGACGCGGTGATGCGCGACCGGGCCGCCAAGGGCGGCGGCTGGCAGAGCACGAGCGGCCCCGCCCCCCTGATCGTGGTCAACGGCCCGATCCGCCACGAGCTGGGGCTCAACTGCACCGGCGGGATCTTCGCCGGCGGCTTCCGGCCCAACGCGACCATCCCGCGGGCGCTGGGACTGATGCTGCGCAACGCGTTCGGCGTGGTGCCGCACGTGTTCGACCAGACGACGCAGGGGATCCCCGGTCGCTTCGCCATCTGCTTCGGCGAGAACGAGGAGGAGAGCCCGTGGGAGCCGCTGGCCACCGAGACCGGTCTGACCGACCCCGCCCGCCCCAACGCGGTGTCGGTGACGCTGACGCGGACCTACGAGTTCGTCGACAACCGCCACACCCAGGACGCCGAGCAGCTTCTGTGGGACTTCGCCGACACGATCTCGCGCACCGGGGTCATGATCTTCCGCTCACAGTCGGCGGGCATCGTGTTCTGCCCCGAGCACGCCCAGATGCTCGCCGGCGCCGGCTTCTCCAAGGCCGGCGTCAAGGACTGGCTGGTCGAGCACTGCGGGCGCGTCGAGGCCGATCTGCGCCGGGCGGGCAAGGAT
>JBAQGP010000453.1:0-18387 GCA_049287845.1 Solirubrobacteraceae bacterium
CGTGGTGTGCGGGCTGCTGCTGGCGCTCTACAACTATGCGCGGTTCGGGGGCGTTGCGGACTTCGGCGAGCGGTATGAGCTCGCGGGCATCGATCAGACCAAGGCGCACTTCTACAGCCTGTCCTACCTCCTCCCGGGTCTGTTCACGTACCTGCTGCTGCCGGCGCGCGTGGTGTTGGCCTTTCCGCACGTCTTCCTCCAGACCGCGGCAAGTGATCCCTTCGCGCTGCCGGCGGGCTACGCGGGAGGTCCGTCGCTGGCTGCCGAGCCGACGGGCGGGGTGTTCACGACGATGCCGATCACGCTGCTATTGGTGGCGGTTGCACCTTTGTGGCGGTGGCACCGGGGTGGCGAGCGGGGTGCGGTGGTGGCGGCGACGGGGCTGGCGATCCTGGGCCTGTCGATCGCGGCGCTGGTCTCGTGGGCGCTGTTTGGCACCACCGAGCGCTACGAGGTCGATTTCGTGTCGTTCCTGTTGATTCCGTCGTTCCTCGTGTGGGCGCTGCTGCTCGCGCGAGCGCGCTCCAGGACGGCCGCCCGCCGCCTCTGGGCCGTCGCCGGCGTCACCCTGACCTTCATCGGCGCCGCCATCGGCATCGCGATCAGTCTCACCGGGTACACCAATCTCCTGCAAACCGAGCACCCGCAGACATTCAACGCACTCCAGGACGTGGCCTCGCCGTTTGCCACCGTGGCCACGATGATCGGCGGCAACCCCCAGATCGCCCAGATCGATGATGGCCCGTTGCCGGTCATCCCGGCCAACGGGAAGATCGACTTCAGCGAGGACCACGCCAGCGCCTACCTGGGTAGCCTGCCGATGGCTCTGACGGTGCTCTCGCCCGGCGACCGTCGCGCCGCGATGTTCGTCACCGTGACGCCCGGGCCGGGTGCGCCGCCGTTGTCGTCGGTGGCGATCAAGGTCTCGGGCAACGGGCGGTCAGCGATCACCCCGCTCATCGGCAGGGTCGCACGGCTCCCCGTCTCACTTCACTGGGGGCTCAACCGGATCCGTCTGACCATCGCCGGCACGCCGACCTCGGCCACCGAGGTTTTGCTCAGCAACATCGAGTTCGGCTCATGAGCGCCGGCGCGCCTCCAGGAGCACGCCGCCCGACATGGCCCGTACGTTGCGCAGCAGACTCGACTCGACCCACGCGGCGACGTTCGCCGCCTTGAACGCCGTCGACACCAGGCGGCCGACGAGTGACGGTGGCCGTGACGCGTTGCTCTCGCCGTGATAGGGGCTGTGGGTCCAGAACGCCCGCCGTACCGGGCCGAGCGTGAGCGCAGCGCACAGCGCCGCGTCCATCAGCTGTCCGAGGACGTGGTAGAGGTATCGGCGCTCGTCGATCACGAACCGGGCACCGAGCATCCGCTCGACCTGATCGTGCGTGAACGAGTTGATGTGGTCCTTGGTGCGGACGTAGAGATCCTGGCCCAGGATGGCCCGGAACGCGCTGTACCAGCTGACCGGCTCGCCCTCGATCGGAATGAACGCCAGCATCCTGCCGTTGGGCCGGAGGATCCGCGCGATCTCGTCGAGCACGGTCTCGGGATGATCGACGTGCTCGAGGACGTCGATCATGAGCGCGACGTCCACTGACGCGTCGTCGTAGGGGAGCAGACCCGTGTCCGCGTCGAGCTGGGTGAAGGCGAAATCGCCGTTGATGTCCCCCGGCACGACCACATCGCAGCCCAGGAGCGTCAGGTCGCGACGGTGCACCTTCATCGTCCGTAGCATCTTGCCGCCGCCGCAGCCCACGTCGAGGACGGCGGAGCCGTTGGCCACGCGCTCCACGACGAACGAGGACTTCAGACCAGGGAGGTCGTGCGCGGCGATATCCACGACGTCACTGGCGAAGTGGAAGTCATGGGTCATGCCGTACCCGGCGTCCGAAGCGGCACTGGAAGAACATGAGGAATGACGGGAAGAACTCGCTGACAAAGTTGATCTTCTTGCCCTCGTCGAAGCCACGGGCGACATAGTTGACGGGCACCTCCATCGGGCTGTACCCGCTCTTGACGAGCATGCAGGCCAGCTCGATGTCGAAGCTGAAGCCCGTGGCCGCAAACGCGACGTTCTCGATGCACTCGCGCCGGAACACCTTGAACATCGTGTTCACGTCGGTGACCCGCTGCTGGTAGAGGAAGTTGAAGGTCCGCGCGAAGAGCAGCTGCGCGACGTTCATGAGGAACGCCTTCACGCGGGAGCGAGCGAACCGGCGGACCTTCCAATCGTCGAGCCCGAGCGATCGCGAGCCGAGCACGAAGCTGGTGCGCCGCTGGACGATGGGCTCAAGCAGCATGTCGTAGTCGTCGAGGTCGTACTCGAAGTCGGCGTCCTGGATGAGCACGATCGTCCCCGTGGCCGCCTCCAGCCCACGACGCACCGCCGCTCCCTTGCCGCGCGGTCGGTCCTCGTAGATGACCTGGACGCCGGGACGCCCCTCGAAGCTCTGCGCGATCTCGCGTGTGCCGTCGGTGCTGTTCGACTCGACGATGATGATCTCGTGCGGGATCACGAACTGCTTGCCGAGCAGCTCGTCGAGCACGGCGCGCACATAGGCCGCCTCATTGAAGACGGGCACGATGACGCTGAGCAGCTCGTCGGCCTCCGATTCGTCGGCGCGCTCGAAGATCGAGACGTAGGTCCCCGTCGGCACGCGGGCCGTGGCGGCGCCGAGGCCCAGGCGCCGTGCGATGCCCGCCAGCGGCGTGCCCGGGAGGGCGAGGTCGAGCGCCCGGCTCATCGCGTAGGACGTGCTGAGCCCCGACTGCCCGACGAAGCGCAGGCCGGCTCGTTCCAGCATGCTGCGCAGGTTCTCGGAGTTGAAGTACACGGCCTTCCAGTGGAAGAAGCGGCTCCAGTTGCGGCGCATGATCCGCCCCGGCAGGGACGCGGCGTTGCCGTAGACGATCACCAGCATCGCCCGGTCGGGCAGGCGCGCCGCCAGCTTCGCGGCCACCTCCGAGGCGCGCGGGCACGCCTCGAGCAGCTGGTTGAGCACGACCAGCTCTACGTCCTCTCCGATGGCCTCGGCGATCGGTGAGACATCGGCATCGTGCACGAGGCGCAGAGTCTGCTCGTGCGTGAGCCGGACCGCGTCGATCCGCGCCGGGGACGAGACGCTCAGGTTCTCGGGCATGCGCCCGGCGATGAGCACGCGTGCGGGCGGCGAGCCGCGGTGGGTCCGGTACACGTCGCTCGCGTAGTGCACAACGTCCTCCAGCTCCTTGCGAACGTGCTCGCTCTCCTCGATCGTGGCGCGCTCGCCGGCCGAGAGGGTCTCGAAGTAGTCGCGGACCTCGCGGGCGGGGGGGTTGACGTAGACGACGCCGCAGCTGCGGCATTGCACGAAGCGGGCGCCCCGCTCGTGGAAGAGATGGCGCTCCGTGTCGGCGCCGCACGCCGGGCAGTTGATGAAGCGGCCGCTCGCGCGGGAGCGCACCACCGCCTCGGTGGGGTCGAACTCGAACCGGCGACCGATCTGATCAGTGGACTGGGCGGACATCCCCTTGCGAGGTTACGAGAACCGCACTGCTACCGTCGCCGCCCATGCCCGCGGCTACGCCCGCATGCCCGATCTGCGGCAGCGAGACGACCGTCTTGGCCACGATCCGCTCCGACTTCAGCCACGCCGATTTCCTCTTCCGGCGTTGCGAGGCATGTGGCCTCGTGTTCGTCGCCAACCCGAGCGATGACTTCGCCTCGCTCTATGACGCCGCCTATTACCGCGGCGACGGAGCGGACTCCTTCGTGAACTACCTCGAGGAGATGGGCGATCCGAACACGATCCGCGTCTACGAGTGGCGGGGGATCACGCGAGCGATCCAGAGCCTGTGTGACGCGATGACCGTCAGGTGGCTCGACTTCGGTTGCGGGCTCGGAGGCCTGGTGCGCTATGCGCGGGCCCACGGCTTTCCCAACGTCTCTGGCTATGACAAGGGCTGGGGCGCGGACTGGGCGCGCGACCACGGGATAGACCTGCTCGACGATGACCAGCTGCGCGAGCAGGCGGGGACCTTCGACGTGGTGACGGCGATTGAGGTGGTCGAGCACATCCCAGGCCCGCTCGGCACGATGGAGCAGATCGCATCGCTGCTGAAGCCCGGTGGGGTCCTCTTCCTCACCACCGCTAACGCCGCGCCCCACCGCGACTCGTTCACGTCATGGAAGTATGTGCACCCCGACATCCACGTGGCGTATTTCGAGCCACGCACGCTCAGCGAGGCGTACCGGCGCGTCGGCCTGGAGCCGCTGGCCGCGGGCTTCCTGCCCGGTCACGAGGACATCATCCGCTACAAGGTCCTCAGAACGCTGCACGGCAGGTCGCGGAACCCGCTCGAGCGGCTCGTCCCATGGAGCATGGCCAGCCGCGCGATCGACCGCCGCTACCAGCTCAGCAAGCAGCCGCTGGCGCGTAAGCCCGGCTAGCCTTGCCCGCGATGAGCCGACTGAGACCCGCGCCGGCAGCCCGCTACATCCACCCGAAGGCGGCCGGCCTCCTGGAAGAGGAGGGTGACCACGACGCTGACCTCGACGTCGCCAGCGAGAGCGCGCCGAACTATCTCTCCTGGGTAGCCGACCTCTGCCGTGAGCGTCTCGGCCACCGCGTGCTCGAGGTGGGCGCCGGGCTCGGGGCCATCACCGCCCGCTACGAGCAGGGACGCGACGTGGTCGCCAACGATGTGTCGCCTGAATGCGTGTCGGCGCTGCACGAGCGCTTCGCCAACCATCCCAACGTGCGCGTCGAGGACCGGGACCTGCGCACGCTGGCGATGGACGCGAGCTTTGACTCGGTGCTCATGGTCAACGTGCTGGAGCACATCGCCGACGACGCCGGCGCGCTGGAGGGGCTGAGCAGGCTGCTCGTCCCCGGCGGCAACGTCGTGGTCTACGTCCCCGCCCTGAATGGGCTGTACGGAGCCCTGGACCGCAGGATCGGCCACTATCGCCGCTACTCGGTCTGGCGCCTGGGCGAGGTCTTCCGAGAGGCGGGATTAGAGCCTGTCGAGCTGCGCTGGGTCAACTTCGTCGCCATCCCGGCCTGGGCCGCATTTGGACGGGGAAATGTCGACGATCGCCAGCGCAGCGGCACGCTGCTGTCGCTGTGGGATCGCACGGCCGTTCCGGCTGGGCGCGTCCTCGAGGCACACGTGCGCGTGCCCATCGGGTTGAACGTCCTCGGCGTCGGCCGCCGGCACGCCTGAACGGGTGGAGGCGGGGTTGAGCATGCCTCTCGACGCGCACCGGATCCTGGTGACCGGCGGCTCGCTGGGGATCGGTCTGGAGGTGTCCCGCGAGCTTGCCCGGCGCGGAGCGCGGGTGATCGTGGCGGCGCGAGGAACGGAAGCGATCGCCGCGGCGATCAACGGCTTGGAGGGCAGCGGCCACGAGGGCATCTCGATCGACGTCTCCGATCCGGGGTCCTGGGAGGAAGCAGTCGCTGCGATCGACTCCGGCGGCCGCCTCCATGGACTCGTCACCGCAGCCGGGACCCTCGGTCCGATCGGTGCCCTGGAGCAACTGCCGGTGCGGGACCTGATGGACACGATCGCGATCAACCTGCTCGGCACGATGCTTGCCCTGCGGTTCGCGCTGCCCCGTCTGCGTGCCGCCGGTGGACGCGCGGTCACGTTCTCCGGAGGGGGCGGAACGTCGCCGCTTCCCCGCTTCGACGCCTATGCGGCCTCCAAGGCGGCTGTCGTCCGATTGACCGAGAACGTCGCCGCAGACGGGGGGATTGAGATCAATTGCGTGGCCCCCGGCTTCGTCGCGACCCGCATGCACGAGAGCACGCTGGAGGCCGGGCCCAGCGCCGTCGGCGCGGCCTACTACGAGCGGACTCGGGAGCAGGTCGCCCAGGGAGGCTTCCCGGCCGCGGAGGCCGCCGGGCTGGTGGCCTACCTGCTGGCCGAGGAGTCGCGTGGAATCACCGGGCGGCTCATCAGTGCCCAGTGGGATCCCTGGCGAGACGACGCGTTCCGCGATCGGCTGAAGTCCGATCCGGACCTCGCCAGGCTGCGGCGCATCGACGACCAGTTCTTCACGCGGGCGTCGTAGAGACCTCGGTCCGGTGACGCCGCCCGTCGCGCAGGGCGATGACCGACAGGGCGCCCACCCCGAGCACGCCGACCAGCGTCAGCAGACGTCCGGCGAGCAGAGGCCCGGGCGCGCTGCCCGAGAGCGCTCCGAGGCAGCTGCCGCACGCCGGGCTGACCGTCGCGCGCCACGGGCTGCGGCGGATGTAGAGCACGACGAGGTCGTCCGCGGTGACGCCGGAGATCGAGACATCGCCCGAGACGCGGATCAGCGGGGAGCCCACGACGCGCGTCGACACGAAGCTCCCGGCCGGCTGGGACCCGTAGAGCTCGATGTGCGCCGGCGTGTCGTGACCCACCGGTCGCACACCGGCGGCAGCCGGCGGAGCCAGCACCGGGTGCTCGACGAACATGCGGAACGAGGCCTGCTGGAATGACTGGTAGGCCGCCGGCGTCGCCGCGGCGCGCACGGAGGACGAGGTGGTGGGGGTGCCGGGAGGGCGCGCCTTCGCGCTGATCGCGAGGTAGCCGGCCACGCCGACCTGCCAGACCGCGACGAGGACGAGCAGCGCGACCGCCAATCGGCTGCGACGGACCACGACGACCGAGAGCAGCACCGACAGGGCGACCACAATGAGCAGTGACAGGAAGGTCACCAGCCGGAAGGTGAACTGGATCGCACGCAACGTGGGTGGGAAGCTCAGCCACCAGTCGGGATGGGAGATGAGCAGTGCCACCCCCAGGCCGCTGAGGACGAGGATCGCCACGGTGATCGCCGGCCGCCGTGGCAGACGGCGCCGCGCCGCGAGCCACCCTCCGGCCACGACCAGCCATGCGAGCGCCAGCGCGAGCGATTGGGTGTGCACATCACTGCCTGTCGTGCCCGCGGGCTGGACCGGCAGCGGATTGAACACAGTGCCCAGCTGATCAAAGCCGGTGACCTGCGTCAGCAGCCCCGCCGAGACGTGGCTCGTGTAGGTGCGACCCGCCAGCCACACATCGGGCACCAGGAACGTTCCGTCGATGGCCAGCCCCAGCGCGGCGCCGCCGATGACCAGCCCATACCGGCGCCAGACCTCGCGCGCCGGAGCACTGACCAGCGGGAGGATGGCGACCGCCAACAGCGGGGAGACCAGGGCGCTGAACAGAAGCGTGAGGTTGTGCACGCCGGCGATCGTGGCCACGGTCAGCGCGAGAACCGCGACCATGCCGGGCACCGAGCGGGCCCGTGCCGTCAGCAGGCTTGTCGCCGCCCCCACCGCCACGGCGAGCGCGCCAGTGGCCACCAGCTCGGCCCAATCGCCGCGGCCATAGAGGTTGGACACGAAGTACGGCGTGCAGGCAAACAGGATGCCGGGCAGCAGCGCGAGCCGGGAGGGGACGCCGAGGTTGCGTGCCGTCCAGCTGATGCCGGCGCTGGCTGCGATGAAGGCCCCGGCCGTCACAGCGGCAAACACCGCCCACGCGCCGAAGATCACCGACGGGTAGGCGAGCACGCTGATGAGCGGCCCGGCGTAGAAGAGCTGCTGGGGGTAGAAGTAGGCGCCGGCGGCGTGGATGAAGTACGTCGGGATGCCGTGGGCGTGCACGTGGGCCGTCTGGAGCTCGAGCAGCCACAGCGCGTTGCCCCACTCAAACCACGAGTTCTGCCCCAGGATGAACGGGAGCGCCAGCAGCCCGACCAGGACGTGAGGAAGCCACCCCAAGACGCCTCGGCGGAACAGATGGCGGCGGACCGGAGACAGTCTGGCGGCTCGCCGACGCTCGCTCACCGGGGCGTCGGCGACGGGTTGCCCTACGTCCACGCGGTCATCAGCCCGCGGTGGCCGCCTGGGAGCGCGGGAGGGAGCGCATCGACGACATCTTAGATGGGGTGGTCGTCACGATCCGGGCCACAGCGCGCCCTCGTCGACCACGTCCGTCGGTCTCCGGCTAGCCTTGCCGCCATGGCATCGAGTGAACATGCGGCCCGCTATTTCGCAGCGGTCGCCGACCTGGCCAGCGCTGTCGACATCGGTCAGGTCGACGAGATGGCCCAGGGGCTGGCGACGCTGCGCGAACGCGGCGGGCGCCTCTTCATCGTCGGCGTCGGCGGCGGAGCCGGGCACGCCTCGCACGCCGTCAACGACTTTCGCAAGCTATGCCGGATCGAGACCTACGCCCCCACCGACAACGTCAGCGAGCTGACCGCCCGCACCAACGACGACGGCTGGGACACGTCGTTCACGGCCTGGCTGGAGATCTCCAAGCTGTCCGCCGATGACGGCCTGCTCGTGTTCAGCGTCGGCGGCGGCTCGCGCGAGCACAACGTCTCCATCAACGTCGTCAACGCCATCGAGATGGCCCGCGAGCGCGGCGCGCTCATCTATGGCGTGGTGGGGGCGCCGGGCGGCACATTGGCCGAGCTGGCCGACGTGGCCGTCGTAATCGACGCCCCCGGCGATCTGCGCACGCCCCTGGTCGAGTCCTACCAAGCCGTCGTGTGGCACGCCCTCGTGTCCCATCCGCAGCTCGCCACCCAGACCGGCCACTGGGAGTCCCTGGGCGCCCCCGGTCAGCAGTGACCGCCGCCGTCTTCGTCGACCGAGACGGGGTCATCAACGAGTTGGTCCCCGATCCGGAGACGGGGCGGCCCGAGTCGCCGCTGCGCGTCGCCGACGTGGGCCTGATCCCGGGTGCGGCTGACGCGCTGCGGCGCATCGCCGGCGCCGGCTGGCGGCTGGTGGGCGTGTCCAACCAGCCGAGCGCGGCCAAGGGGTACGTCTCGCTCGAGGACGTCCACGCGATCCAGGCGCGGGTGCTTACGCTGCTGGCCGCCGACGGCGTGCGCTTCGATGACTTTCGCGTGTGCCTGCACCACCCCGAGGGCACGGTGCCGGCGCTGAGCGGGCCCTGTGACTGCCGCAAGCCCAGCCCCGGGATGCTGCTGGCGGCGGCGGAGGACCTGGGCCTCGACCTCGACGCCTCCTGGATGGTCGGTGACACCGATGGCGACGTGCAGGCCGGCCGCGCCGCGGGGTGCCGCACCATCCTCGTCGAGCATCCTCACAGCGGCCACAAGCGCACCGCGCAACTTCGGCCGGATGCTCTCGTTCCCGATCTGACGGCCGCCGCGCGCATTATCCTCGACGTGAACGGAGTACATTGAGACCAGTGACGCACGACCTCAACGTCAAGATATTTGCCGATGGCGCGGACTTGGACGCGATCCTCGCGCTCGCTGCCGACACCCGGATCGCCGGCTTCACCACCAACCCGACGCTGATGTGGAAGGCGGGCCTGACGGACTACGAGGAGTTCGCCAAGCGCCTGCTTGAGCGGATCACCACGCATCCCATCTCGTTCGAGGTGTTCGCCGACGACGCCGAGGACATGCGCCGCCAGGCCCTGATGATCGCCGAGTGGGGCGACAACGTCTACGTGAAGATCCCCGTTTCGACGACCGCGGGCGAGTCCATGGCACCACTGGTGCGGGAGCTGTCGGAGAGTGGCGTGAAGGTCAACGTCACCGCGGTCTTCACCAGCGCGCAGGTCGAGCTGCTCACCGAGGCGGTCAAGGACGGCGCGCCGTCGTACATCTCGGTGTTCGCCGGGCGGATTGCCGACGCCGGCATCGACCCCGTGCCGCTGATGGCGCGGGCCGTGGACATCATGGTGGCCGCCCCGCGCTCCGAGCTCATCTGGGCCTCGCCGCGCGAGATCCTCAACGTCGTGCAGGCCGATCATGTGGGGTGTCACGTCATCACCATGACCCACGACCTGCTCAAGAAGCTCGACCTGCTCGGCAAGGACCTCGACCAGTACTCGCTCGAGACCGTGCAGATGTTCCGGCGCGACGCGCTCGCCGCCGGCTTCTCTCTGTAACTGGATGAATCGGGTCTGTGTTACCGGCGGAGCCGGGTTCATCGGCTCGACGCTGGCTGACCGTCTGCGCGCGACGGGCGCGGAGGTGGTGATCGTGGATGACTTCCGCACCGGCCGCCGAGAGTTCGTCGCGGACCTGGTGCAGGACCCCGGGGTGACCCTGCACGAGGGCGACGTGCTGGACGAGTCACTGCTGCAGCAGGCCTTCGAGGGCTGTGATTGGGTGTTTCACCTGCAGGCCAACGCGGATGTGCGCCATGGCCTCGAGCGCACCCGCCAGGACCTGGAGCAGAACACGATCGCCACCGCCACGGTGCTCGAGGCGATGCGGGCCCAGGGGGTCAGCAAGATCGCCTTCTCGTCAACCGGGTCGGTGTACGGGGAGCCGGAGGTGTTCCCGACGCCGGAGGACGCGCCGTTTCCGGTCCAGACCTCGCTGTACGCCGCCTCCAAGCTCGCCGGTGAGGGCATGATCGGCGCCTATGCGCACGGCTTCGGCTTCACCGGGCTGATCTTCCGCTTCGTGTCGATCCTGGGCGAGCGCTACACCCACGGTCACGTCTTTGACTTCTACTGCGCGCTGAAGCGCGATCCCCACCGGCTGCGGGTGCTGGGGGACGGTCGCCAGGAGAAGTCCTACCTCTATGTGCATGACTGCGTCGCCGCGATCGTCACCGCCGCCGGCGTTCATGAGTCGCGGCCGGGTGAGGTCGGGGTCTACAACCTCGGACGTGACGAGACCGTCGTCGTCGACGACTCCATCGCCTTGATCACCGAGCATATGGGCCTCACGCCCGAGATCGAGCATTCGGGAGGCAAGCGCGGGTGGGCCGGCGACAGCCCCCTCATCCACCTCGACACCTCGCGCATCCAGACGCTGGGATGGTCTCCCACCTTGACGATCCGCGAGTCGATCGTGCGTACGCTGGAGTGGTTCGACGCCAACCCCTACGCCTGGGAACGCGAGATCGCCTCTCAGGTCACTGCCCAATGAGCGTCATCTTCAGCCGCGCCCCGCTGCGGATCTCCCTCGGCGGCGGGGGAACGGACTTGCCGTCCTACTACCAGGAGCACGGCGGCTTCCTGGTCGCCGGCGCGATCGACAAGTACATCTACATGCTGATGCACACGGTCTTTCAGCGCCGCTACCGGATGAAGTACTCAGAGACCGAGGACGTCGAGGAGATCTCGGCGATCAAGCACCCGATCCTGCGCGAGACGCTGACCCGCCACTGGCGCGGAAGCCCGATGGAGATCGCCTCGGTCGCCGACGTCCCCGCGGGGACCGGCATGGGGTCCTCAGGGGCATTCACCGTTTCCTTGCTCAAGGGGCTGGCCCACGCGCGGCGCACCTCGATCACCCAGGCGGCGCTCGCCGAGTCTGCGGCCGAGATCGAGATCGACATCCTGCACGAGCCCTGCGGCAAGCAGGACCCCTACGTCGCTGCGCACGGCGGGATCTGCGCATACACGTTCCATCCGGACGGAGCCGTGGCGGTCGAGCCGCTGGAGCTCTCCCCCCAAACGCTGCGCTGCCTGCGCGAGCAGCTCCTGCTCTTCTACACCGGCGAAGCGCGCGACGCCTCAGCCGTGCTCTCTGACCAGGACAGCCGGACCAAGACCGGCGATGACGAGATGCTCGAGAACATGCACCGGACCAAGCAGATGGGGCTCCAGAGCCGGGACCTGCTGGTCGCGGGCGATCTGTTCGCCTACGCCGAGCTCATGCACGAGCACTGGCTCAACAAGCGCAAGCGCTCCCCGGGAATGGCAACGAGCCGCATCGACGAGCTCTACACCCTCGCGCGTCGCAGCGGCGTGATCGGCGGCAAGCTCGTGGGAGCCGGCGGCGGTGGCTTCCTGCTGGTCTACGCCCGCAACCCCGCTGACACGCGGCAGGCGATGGCCGCGGCCGGCGCCACCGAGCTCCCGTTCGACTTCGAGTTCGTCGGAGCTCATTCCACCGAGTACGCGTGAGCCTCGGTGCCGGCAGCGTGGTCGACCGGCCGAGACTCACCGTTGCCGTCGCCGGGTGTGGTCTGATCGGCCGCGAGCGCGCGCGGGCCCTGGGCCCGGCTGACCGCCTGCTTGGCGCCACCGATCCAGTGGCGGCGCGAGCGGAGGAGCTCGTGGCGGCTCACGGCGGAAGGATGTGCGGGGACTTCGACGAGCTCCTGGCGCTGGGCGCCGACGTCGTCGTCGTCGCGGCCACCCACGAGCACCTTGCGCCGCTCACGCACCGCGCGCTCGAGGCCGGCAGCCATGTCCTGGTGGAGAAGCCGGCCGCGCTGGGCACGGCCCAGATCGAGGCCCTGCGCGAGCTGGCCGAGCGCGCCGGGCGACGGGTCAAGGTCGGCTTCAACCACCGCTTTCATCCCGCGCTCGGCGACCTGGCGGCCGAGGTGCACTCCGGCGCCCACGGCCCCCTCATGCACCTGCGCGCGCGCTACGGGCACGGGGGGCGGCTTGGCTATGACCGAGAGTGGCGGGCCCAGCCCGAGCGGTCCGGCGGGGGAGAGCTCATCGACCAGGGGATGCACCTGTTGGACCTCGCTCACTGGCTCGCCGGGCCCCTCCCACTGCACTCGGCGCTGTTGCGCACCCACTTCTGGGACATGCCCGTGGAGGACAACGCCGCGCTGGTCCTGGGAGAGGCCCAGGGCCGCCAGGCGCCGTGGGCGATGCTGCACGTGACCTGGACGGAATGGAAGAACCTGTTCTCGCTCGAGGTCTACTGCCAGACAGCGAAGCTCCAGGTTGACGGTCTCGTCCGTTCCTATGGCCCTCAGACGCTGCGGATCTACCGGATGAGTCCGGAGCTCGGGCCGCCCGAGCTCGAGGAGCGCACCTACGGGACGGCCGACCTCTCATGGGCGGCGGAGTGGGAGCACTTCGCCGCCGGACTGGCCTCCGGGGGACGGCTGCTCGGCGATCTCGATGACGCCCACTACGCCTGGACACAGGTGGAGGCCGCCTACGCCTCGTCACCTGACTACGCGTCGGTCTGGGCCGCGGTCGAGCTCTCATGAGCTCGGGTAGCACCGTGGGCGCCGGTGCGGCGGCCACTGAGCTGCCGCCCATCTGCCTGCTGGCCGGAGGGCTGGGGACGCGCCTGGGTCAGACGGTCCGCGACACGCCCAAGCCGCTGCTCGAGGTTGCCGGCGAGCCGTTCCTGCTGCATCAGCTACGGCTGCTGGCGCGATACGGCGCCGCGCGGGTCGTGCTCTGCGTGGGCTATCTGGGCGAGCTGATCGAGGAGCGGATCGGGCCGTCCCGGTTCGGGATCCACATCACCTACAGCTATGACGGGCCCAGCCTGATCGGGACTCTGGGCGCCGTGCGCAAGGCGGCCCCGGCCCTCGGCGATCGGTTTCTCATCCTCTACGGCGACACCTATCTGCGCCTGGACTACGCCGCGGTCGCGCGCGACTGGGAGCGCAGCGGACTCTCCGGGCTGATGACGGTTCTGCGCAACGAGGGCCGGTGGGACGCCTCGAACGTCATCTTTGACGGGGTGCGCGTGACCACGTATGACAAGCGAGCCCCGGATCCCGAAATGCGCTGGATCGACTACGGGCTGGGGGGCCTGCGCGCCGACGCGCTCGCGCTGGTGGGCGACGAGGTCGACGATCTGGCCGATCTGTACCACGAGCTGGCCCGCCGCGGAGACCTGTTCGGATTTGCCGCCACTGACCGCTTCTACGAGATCGGCACCCCGGCGGCCCTCGCTGAGACCGGCGAGTTTCTCGCGGCGGGCGCGCAGTGATGCGCACCCTCGAGACCAGGCTCAGCGGGCCGATTCTGTTGGCCCCCACGGTCCACGGCGATCCCCGCGGCTTCTTTGTGGAGAGCTACCGCCGCAGCGCGCTCGCCGAGCTGGGCGTGCCCGACGAGTTCGTCCAGGACAACCACTCGCGCTCGCGCCGGGGGATCGTGCGCGGCATGCACTATCAGGCGGGGCAGGCCAAGCTCATCCGGTGCGCCCGGGGGTCGATCTTGGACGTGGTCGTCGATATCCGGCGCGGCTCGCCGCAGTTCGGGCAGTGGGAGGGCCTCATCCTCGACGATGAGGAGCACCACATGCTCTATTGCCCCAGCGGCTTTGCCCACGGCTTCTGCGTCCTGTCGGAGCTGGCCGACGTCACGTACAAGACCTCGGCCTATTACGATCCGTCAGGTGAGGGCGGATTCGCCTTCGACGATCCGGAGGTAGCGATTCAATGGCCACGGCACCTGGAGCTCGTTGTCTCAGAGCGCGACCGCTCTGCCCCGACGTTGGCGCAGTGCAGCAGCTCGCTGCCGTTCGTCTATGCCGATGGTTGAACGTCTGCGCGTAAATCCCCGCCAGTACCGGACCGTGGCCTACGTCACGCTCGCGGCGCTGACGCTGATCGTGATGACCGGCGCCGCGGTGCGGCTCACCGACTCCGGGCTGGGGTGCGCGAACTGGCCCAAGTGCGGCGGGACGCCGCT
The DNA here is from genome assembly GCA_049287845.1 of Solirubrobacteraceae bacterium. Lineage (GTDB taxonomy): Bacteria > Actinomycetota > Thermoleophilia > Solirubrobacterales > Solirubrobacteraceae > Palsa-465. Next base: position 14,383 of record JBAQGP010000453.1, read on the forward strand.
GCCGCCGCTCAGCACTCACGCGCTCATCGAGTTCGGCAACCGCGCCGTCTCAGGCGTCGTGGGCGTGATCACGGTGATCGCCGCCGCCCTGGCGTTCACGCGCCGGCCGTTCCGGCGGGACCTGGCCTGGCTGGCGGTCCTGCTCCCGCTCGGCGTGGTGGCCCAGGCGGTGCTCGGCGGCTTCACGGTGCTCAACCACCTCGCTCCGGGGTTCGTCATGGCCCACTTCAGCCTGTCGCTGCTGATCCTGGTGGTGGCCTTCGCGCTGGCCTGGCGTGCGGGCTCTGAGCCCGGCGAGCGCCCGCGCTCCACGGACCGGGTGGCCGTGTGGTCGGTGCGCGCGCTGGCCCCTCTCGGCGGTCTCACCATCTTCGCGGGGACCTTGGCTACGGCGTCGGGTCCGCATTCCGGAGGTTTCACCGGCCAGGTCGTCCATCGCCTGCATTTCAAGGGCGCCGACACGCTGAGCTGGGCTATCCACCAGCATGCCGCCATCGCCGCGCTGTTCGGGGTGGCCGTGATCGGGGTGTGGTTCCTGCGCCGCCGCCGGGGCGCCGGCGCCGACGCGCTGGAGCCGCTGACGGTGCTCGGGGTCCTGCTCGCCGCCCAGGGGCTGGTCGGCAGCGTCCAGTACGAGCTGAAACTGCCCACCGACATGGTGTGGGTGCACGTGTCGCTGGCCACCGTGACCTGGCTGGTGATCCTGTGGGCGTGGGCGGCCGAGGGCAGCCTGGCGCCGCGGCGCGTCGCGGTGGAGGCGACCGGATCGCGCCCGGCCGCCTCTCGCGAGCTCGAGGCCGTTTAGGGCGGACGGCGGGCCGCGGCGATGAGAGGATTCTCACTGCCCGTGCGTGCCCGCAATCCTGCGGCACCGTGCGTCGCGGTCGGTACGATCGGGGCCGACGCAGATGTCCCTGGATAATCCCACCTCGGTCCCGGTGCGTGCGGTGACACAGCCGCGTGGCGCCGACGCCTCGCTGAGCATCCTCGTCGTCGACGACGAGTCCGATCTGCGCGAGATGCTCACGCGCTCGTTCAGCCGCGAGGGTCACCGCGTCATGGCGGTGCCCGACGGCCGCTCGGCCATCGACCGCGCCAGCACCGACAGCTTCGACATCGTGCTGCTGGACGTCGCGCTGGGCCCCGGTCCCGACGGCTACGAGGTATGCCGAACGCTGCGCAGCCGCCGCAACGTCGTCCCCATCATCATGCTCACCGCGCTCGACTCCGAGGCCGATGCCGTGCTGGGGCTCGAGGCCGGCGCTGACGACTACGTGACCAAGCCGTTCGGCCTGGCCGAGCTGCGCAGCCGGATCCGCGCGGTCCTGCGCCGGGCCGGCACCCGGGCGATGGGCGACGAGGTGCTGGTCGTCGGGCCGATCGCGCTGGACCGTGCCCAGCGCGAGGTCACGATCGACGGCCAGCCGGTGAAGCTCACCTTCTCAGAGTTCGAACTGCTCGACGCGCTCATGGCCGATCCAGGTCGTCTGCTCAACCGCCAGGAGCTGCTGCGCGCCATCTGGGGCGACAGCGCCTACCGCGACCCGCGGGCGATCGACGTCCACATCCGCCATCTGCGTGAGAAGCTGGAGCCCGAGCCGGAGAAGCCGCGCTACATCCTCACCGTGCGCGGCGCCGGTTACCGCCTCCGGGGCCCGTAGTCGATGCGCCTCGCCGGGAGTAGGACGACGTAGCGATGGCGCGTCTACCGGGGCACGGCGCCTTCGGTCTGCGCGGTCGGATCGTCGGTGTGGTTCTCGTCACCGCCGTGGCCACACTGGCCGTGGCGGCGCTGGCCCTGCTCGGGCCGCTGGAGCAGAGCCTGCGCAACGCCGAGAAGACGACTTTGAAGAACGATCTGGGCCGCAAGAGCCTGGTCCGATACGGCGCCGCGGTGACGCCCGTCGCCGCGTTCCGCGACCTGTCGCTCGATCGGATCGTCACCAGCCGAACCGAGCGCAGGGACCTCCTCGATCTCCAGAACAGCCTGGTGCGCCGGCTGGACGTCCGCTTCATCGACGTCCTGCAGCCGCCCGGGGATTCCGCCGACATCGTGGCGCCGACACACGACGCCGGAGACGCCGATGACTCATTCGATGACGTCCGCGCCGCCTTCCGCACCGGCAGGCCGCAGTACAGCTTCGGATTCATCGACGGCCAGGAGTACGCGCGCGCCGCGAGCCGGTTCGTCAGCAGGGACCGACACGTGTACGTGTTGGCGGTGCGCAAGTCCATCGGGGAGATCCCCGACGTGGTGGGTGTCGTGCGCCGCGCCTTCCTCGATGCGGCCCTGGCGGGACTTGCACTCACCCTGATCCTCGGCATCCCGCTGTCGGCGCGTCTCGTGCGGCGGCTGAGCCTCCTGCGCGAGGCGGCGCTGGAGCTCGCCCAGGGGGGGCCGACGGTCCAGGTGCCGGTGGACCGCGCCCATGACGAGGTCGGCGATCTCTCCCGCACGCTGGCCACAATGCAGCAGCGCCTGCGCCAGCAGGAGGAGGCACGCCGCGCCTTCGTGGCCACCGCCTCGCACGAGCTGCGCACGCCGCTGACCTCGCTCGACGGGATGCTCGAGCTCCTGCGCGACGATCTCTCCGACGAGGACCCGGATCTCGAGGACGCCCGTGCACTGGTCGAGCGCGCCCACGCCCAGTCGCGCCGCCTCGGGCGGCTGGCTGCCGACCTGCTGGACCTGTCGCGCATCGACGCCCAGGTCCAGATCCGCTCCGAGCCGGTGGAGCTCGGCGAGCTCAGCCGTGCCGTGCTGGCCGAGTTCGAGGTGGGCACCGAGCGCGGTGACATCCGCTCCTCGCTCGACGAGCTCGACGGCGCGGTGTGGGCGCTCGGGGACCCCGGCAGCATCGCCCAGATCCTGCGCATCCTCCTCGACAACGCCGTGCGCGCCAGCCCGCCCGGATCCGAGGTGCGCGTCGTCCTCAAACGCGAGCCGATCGTGACCATCAGCGTCTGCGACCAGGGGCCGGGCGTGCGCGCCGACGAGCGGGAGGCCATCTTCGAGCGCTTCCACCGGGGTCGCGACACGGCCGGCCAGGCCGGATTCGGCCTGGGATTGGCGATCGGCCGGGAACTGGCCGAGCGCATGGGTGGAGCGCTATACCTGGAGGACGCCCCCGCGCCTGGCGCTACCTTCACCCTGCGACTGCCGGGCGCTCACGCTCCCGAGAACGACCCGGTGGCGGTCGCTTGAATCTGACAGCATCCCGCCGCTCCACCACCTAACTCCCGAACGCTGCCCATGGACGAGACGATGATGAAGGCGATGCTCGCCGTCGACGAGCACCACTGGTGGTATCGCGGCCGCCGGCGGGTGATCCGCGCCGAGCTGAACCGGCTGCCTCTGCCGGCGAACGCGCGAGTCCTCGACGCCGGTTGCGGCTCGGGGCGGACCCTGGTGGAGCTCGCGCGCTACGGGGGCGAGGTCAGCGGCATCGAGCTGAACACCGAGGCGGCCGAGCTGGCCCGCGGGCGCGGTGTGGGCGAGGTGCAGGTCGGGCGGCTGGAGGAGCTTCCCTGGGATGAGGCGACGTTCGATCTCATCACCTGCCTGGACGTGATCGAGCATGTCCCCGACGACGTGACGGCCCTGGTCGAGCTGCGGCGGGTGGCGCGTCCCGGCGGCTGGCTGCTGGTCACCGTGCCCGCCTACCAGGCGTTGTGGTCACGCCACGACGAGGCCAACCATCACTACCGCCGCTACTCACGTGCCTTGCTGCGGGCAGCGGCCCGGTCCGCGGGATGGCAGATCCAGCGCATGAGCTCGTTCAACAGCCTGCTGCTGGCCCCGGCCGCGGCGGTGCGGCTGGCGCAACGGCGGATGGGCGAACGCAACGGGCAGTCCAACGATCTCGATCTTGGTCCCGCCTGGCTCAACGACGTCCTCGAGCGCCCGCTGGCCCTGGAGGCGAGCTGGCTGGCCCGGGGGCGCACGCTCCCCTTCGGACTGTCGCTGGTGGCGGTGCTGCGGCGCGCCCCGAGCGGGGCGTGACC
>JBAQGP010000454.1:0-5598 GCA_049287845.1 Solirubrobacteraceae bacterium
GAACGTGTCCGTTCGCTCCAATGCCAGGGTGGCCGAGGCAGCCCGCGGCGGCGTATCGCGGGCGCTGGATGTCGCCTTCCGCGGCGGCGCCGTCACCGGCATGCTGGTCGTCGGGCTCGCGCTGATCGGCGTCGCCGGCTACTACGGGGTGCTCACCTGGATCATCGGCGAGAGCACCCGCCACGCGGTCGACGCGCTCATCGGCCTGAGCTTCGGCGGCTCGCTGATCTCCGTCTTCGCCCGTCTGGGTGGCGGCATCTTCACCAAGGGCGCCGATGTTGGCGCCGACATCGTCGGCAAGATCGAAGCGGGGATCCCCGAGGACGACCCGCGCAACCCGGCCGTGATCGCCGACAACGTGGGCGACAACGTGGGTGACTGCGCCGGCATGGCGGCCGACCTGTTCGAGACCTACGCGGTCACCGCCGTCGCCGTGATGCTGCTCGGTGTGCTCACGTTCAGCGAGTCGGCGTCAGTCGCGGTCTACCCGCTCGTGCTGGGTGGGATCTCGATCATCGCCTCGATCATCGGGACGTTCGCGGTGAAGTCGCGCTCGGGCAACGTCGAGCGCGCCCTCTACCAGGGGCTGATCCTCTCGGGCGGTCTGGCCGCGCTGGCGTTCATTCCCGTCACCTACTGGCTGATGCACGGTCTCACCACCGTCGCCGGCGACGCCCCCAAGTGGTGGCACTACTACCTGTGCGCGCTCATCGGCCTCGTCATCACGGCCGCGCTGTTCGTGATCACGGACTACTACACCTCGACGCGCTTCTCGCCGGTCAAGAGCACCGCTCGCGCCTCGCAGACCGGTCACGCCACCAACATCATCCAGGGCCTGGCCCAGGGCTACCAGGCCACCGCGCTGCCGGCGATCGTGATCGCGCTGGGCATCTTCGGCGCCTGGAAGCTCGGCCACGGCATCTACGGCATCGGGGTCGCCGTGATGGCCCAGCTCTCGCTCACCGGGCTGATCGTGGCGCTCGACGCCTTCGGCCCGATCACCGACAACGCCGGCGGCATCGCCGAGATGGCGGAGCTGCCCGAGGAGGTCCGCAACGTCACCGACCCGCTTGACGCGGTCGGCAACACCACCAAGGCCGTGACCAAGGGGTACGCCATCGGCTCCGCCGCCCTCGCTGCCCTGGTGCTGTTCGACGCTTTCAAGCAAGAGTTGCTCGACAACCATGCCGGCGCGAACTTCGACCTCTCCAACCCGCCCGTGCTCATCGGTCTGCTCGTCGGCGGCCTGATGGTCTACCTGTTCGCCGCCCTCTCGATGGAGGCCGTCGGCCGCGCCGGGGGCGCGGTGGTGGAGGAGGTGCGCCGGCAGTTCCGGGAGAAGCCGGGGATCATGGACGGGAGCGAGCAGCCCGAGTACGGGCAGTGCGTGAGCATCGTCACCGCCGCCGCGCAGCGCGAGATGATCCTGCCCGCGTTGATCCCCATCCTGATCCCCTTGATTGTCGGCATCATCTCGGTCCAGGCCCTCGGCGGGCTCCTGATCGGGGTCATCGTGGTCGGGTTGTTCATGGCTGTGTCGATGACCGCCGGTGGCGGCGCGTGGGACAACGCCAAGAAGCTCATCGAGGACGGGGCGTTCGGCGGCAAGGGCTCTGAGGCCCACGCCGCTTCGGTCACCGGCGACACCGTCGGCGATCCCTTCAAGGACACCGCCGGGCCGGCGATCAACCCGATGATCAAGGTCGCCAACATCGTGGCGCTGCTGATCATCCCGCTGATCACCTGATCCGATCGAGTCTGGCGGCGCGTCTGATGGGCGCGCCGCTAGCCTCTGCCGCGCGATGTCGCTCTCCGTGCAGCTCGGCCTCGTGCTCGCGCTGCTGACCGCATTCGGCTCGGTGGCCGGCTTCCTCTACAAGTTCCGCGGCGCGCGCGAGGCGCCGTCGGTCGAATTGACGCACCCGTGGCGCAGCACGGTGGAGCTGTTTCGCTCGCCGCTCTACGCATTGGGCATCGTCATCGCCCTGGGATCGTGGGGCTTTCACGTCGGCGCGCTGGCGCTGGCGCCCATCTCCCTGGTGCAATCGGTCATCGCCGGCGGCCTGGTCCTGCTCACGGTCGTCGCCGACAAGCTGTTCGGCATCGAGGTCACGCGCCGCGAGTGGGTCGGCGTCGGGCTGACCGCGGCGGGCCTGGCCTTTCTGGCCGCCACGCTTGACGGTGACGCGGGGAGCGCGCACTCCCGCTATGACCCGGGGACGCTGGCGGTCTTCCTGGGCGCGACCGGCGCCGCCGGCCTTCTGCTGGCCCTGCGGCCACGGCGGCCCGGAATGCTGGCGGTGTCCGCGGGGCTGCTGTGGGCCACCTCGGACACCTCGATCAAGGCGCTGAGCTCCCATCTGCATGCCCTGGGGCTCGGCGTCCTGGTGCATCCGCTGGCCCTCATCATCCTGGTGGCCTCGCTGGTGGGGCTGCTCATCTCGGCCCGCAGCCTCCAGCTCGGAGACGCAGTGCCGATGATCGCCCTCACCAGCGCCGCCGCCAACCTCACGACGATCGCCGCCGGCCCCATCGTGTTCGGCGAGCCGATGCCCGCCACCCGGCTGGGGGTGGCCGTGCGGGTGCTGGCCTTCGGGCTGGTGATCGTCGCCGCGGCGCTCACGCCCCCGCCACGCGCGGACGGCGTCAAGACCCTGTGAACGACGCCGCTGGTTCCAAGCGCACCGACGGGTATTGGTCTCGATGTGACGCCATTTCTCGCGGCGAGGACCTAGAGTGCCGCCCATGTTCATTTTGATCGTCGGTGCCGGCCGCGTGGGGTCGGCGGTAGCCAAGCGTGCGTTGGACGCCGGACACGACGTTTCCGTGCTTGACAGCGACCCGCTGTCACATGAGCGACTGGACAAGGATCAGTCGATCAGCTGGGAGGATGCCGGCGGGCGGTTCACCGTCGGCGCGGCACTGGAGGTGGACGGGCTCGTCGAGGCCGGGATCGAGCAGGCGGACGTGTTCATGGCAGCCACCCGCGGCGACAACACCAACCTGGTGATCGCCCAACTGGCTCAGCGCCGCTACAACGTGCCCCGTGTGGTCGTGCGCGTGGCGGATCCCGCCCGGGCCGCCTGGTATGGGGAGCAGGGGCTGCTCACGATCTGCCCCACGCAGCACGCCATCGACCAAGCCGAGCATGTCGTTCTCGAGGCCTGACGGGAAGGAGCCATTGGCCACATGTACGTGATCATTGCGGGAGCGGGCAAGGTGGGGTGGAACCTCGCCCGGGAGCTGATCGCCAAGGACAGGGAAGTGACGCTCATCGAGTCCGACCACCGCCGCTTTCGCGTGGTGGAGGAGGAGCTCGAGCATGCCGTCCAATACGGTGACGCCACCGAGCTGTGGATCCTCGAGCGCGCCGGCATCCAGCGCGCGGACCTGGTCATCGCGGTCACCGGCGACGACGAGGACAACATCCTCATCTGCCAGGTGGCCAAGGAGAAGTACGGCGTCGAGCGGATCGTCGCCCGCGTCAACAACCCGCGCAACCTGATCCACTTCAAGACACTCGGGGTCCAGCCGGCCGTGTCGGCGACCGACCTCATCCTGCGCCTCATCGAGCACGAGGTTCCCGAGTACGGCCTCGTCCAGCTCCTGGCGCTCGAGGAGGAACACCTGGAGATCATCGAGCTCGAGGTGGGGCAGGGCTCGTTGGCCGCGGGCGCCAGGGTCCAGGAGGTCCCGCTGCCCGAGGGTTCGCTGATCATCTCGGTGCTGCGCGACGGGGCGGGGTTCGTGCCCAAGGCCGACTCCGTCATCCATGCCGGCGACCAGGTGCTGCTCATCCTCGACCCCGGTCTGGAAGGCGAGATCACCCCGCGCTTCGCGCCCGAGGGCTCAGAGCTCTCGGCCCGCAAGTAACCGGCGTCGTCTCGATGGCCGACCGCAGCGTCGACTTCCTCCTGATCGGCGGCGGCGTGGCCGCAGGCAACTGCGCCCGCTGGCTGCGCCGATCCGGGGCCGACGGCTCCATCCTGCTGGTGGGACGTGAGCCCGACCTGCCCTACGACCGGCCGCCGCTGTCCAAGAGCTACCTCCGGGGCGTCGACACGCGCGAGGAGGCGCTCTTTCAGACCGCCGGCTGGTATGCCGAGCAGCAGATCGAGGTGCTGACGCGCACCTCGGCGATGAAGCTCGATCTCCAGGGGCGCACGGTCAAGCTCTCCAACAAGGAGGAGGTCGGCTTCGGCAAGGCGCTGGTGGCCACCGGGGCCAACGTCCGGCGCCTCAACGTGCCCGGGGCGGAGCTGGAGGGCATCCACTACCTGCGCACGTTCGGCAACAGCGACGCGATCCGGCAGGACGCCGCCGGCAAGCGCGTCGTCCTCATCGGCGGCTCCTACATCGCCTCAGAGGTCGCGGCCACGCTGACCGAGCTCGGCAGCCATTGCACGATGGTGATGCTCGAGGAACGCGCGCTGATCCGCACGTTCGGCCGCGAGGCGGCGACGTACCTCCATGACCTGCTGGGCGGCCACGGGATCACGCTGCACGGTGAGGACGAGCTCGACCGCTTCGAAGGCGCCGACGGGCGCGTCACCACCGTCGTGACCAAGGCGGGACGCGAGATACCCGCCGACGCCGTCATCATCGGCGCCGGCGTCAATCCCGACGTCATGCTCCCGCGCAGCGCCGGCCTGGAGCTGGGGGACACCGGCGGCGTGCGCGTCGACGCACACCTGGAGTCGAGCGTGCCCGGGATCTACGCCGCCGGGGACATGGCCGAGTATGAGAGCGTCGTCCACGGGGGCCGGCGCCTCCGCGTCGAGCACTGGGACGTCGCCTTCAATCACGGCAAGACCGTGGCGCTCAACATGCTCGGCAAGGGCGTCGCCCACGACGTCGTCCCTTACTTCTTCTCAGACCTCTCGGACTGGGCGGCGATCGAGTACGTCGGCCCCGCTTATGACTGGGACCGCGAGGTCATCCGTGGCTCGGTGGACGACGGCGCCTTCTCGGTCTTCTACCTGCATGACGGCCACGTGGCAGGCGCGCTGTCCGTCGGCCGCTCCGAGGATCTCCAGCACGCCCGGCGTTTCATCGCCGAGCACACCCCGATCGGCGACCGCGCCGACGCGCTCGGCGACCTCTCGACGGACTTGGAAACCCTCTAGCCGATGCTGTCGCCCCTCCGAGCGCCCCTCCTTCGCTGAGGTGGCGCGCGACGGCATGTCGCGGTTTCAAAGGGGCGTTGGCGACCGTGCGAACAACCTGACTGCGGGGCAAGGACTCGAACCTTGATAACCAGCTCCAGAGGCTGGCGTCTTGCCATTAGACGACCCCGCACTCGGGCTAGAGCATAGCCAAATGCAGCCGATCCGTCCGGCGCGGATGCGAACATATGTTCGTGCTACGCGAACGCGAACTCCACGCCTGGGAAGCGATCCGCCAGTGGTTGAGGCGGGCAACCGAGCCCGCGCGGCGGGCCGTTCTACGCCGCGGCCAGCGCGGCGTGGCGGATCTCCGAGGGCGTGGCGCCGAACTCGCGCTTGAACACCCGGGAGAAGTGCGCGGCGTCGCAGAAGCCCCAGCGGAAGGCGATCTCCGTGACCGACCCGCCGTTGGGCTGCTGGAGGTCCTCCAGGC
>JBAQGP010000455.1:0-1628 GCA_049287845.1 Solirubrobacteraceae bacterium
GGGCCAGCGCGGCCGGACGCACAGCCGCCCCACCGGCCCGACGATTCACACGCCGAGGCCTCGGCCTTCGACTCTATCGATGACTTCGTCAGCGGGTCCTGCGCCATTGAAGCGGCCGACTCGCCGACGAAACCACTAGTCTCCGCTCCCGATATGGCACGCCGATCTCTCAGACCCGAGCTCAACCGCATCCGCGCCTGGGTCCGCCAAGGGCGGACCGACGCATGGATCGCCCATCAGCTCGAAGTGACAGTGCAGCAGATCCAGGCCTTCAGGCGCGACCAGCAACTGGATGCCGGCGACGAGACCGACGGGACCACCCCGGCGGCCGAATACGACGATGACATCGACCTGCGCGCCGAGGATGACGCGCTGATCGCCGCCGAGCTCGACGCTGCCGCCGCCGAGCAGCCCGATGACGAAGCTGAGGACGACGATGACGACGAGGCTGAGAAGCCCTCGCGCCGCCGTCGCGGCCGCCGCGGAGGACGCGGCGGGCGCACTCCTCGCCGCCGCTCGTCCGGCACGCTCGAGGCCACGTTTGATCACGGCGAGGAGGGCTACGGCCTATGGCTTGACCCCGCCGTGCAGGATGACCCGGTCTACGCGGAATACTGGGCGGGCCACCGCCCGGTCGAAGTCGCGATCGAGGAGGATCAGATCGTGATCCGCCGCGCCGGTTCGTCGGACTCCGATTCAGACGACGAAGACGACTGAGTCGACAGCACCCGTTCCCTGACCGACCAAGTGGCCCTCCCCGCAAGTACGTTCGCGTGCTTGCGGGGGCGACCACCAGGACCCAGCGCCGCCGCGGCGCTACTGGCTCTCGGCGGTCCGACGTCCGGTCGTGTAGTCGATGGCCTGGCGAGCGTAGATGGCGTACGCCGCTCCCGCCACGGTCGTGAGGTCCCAGGCCGCCGGGCGGTTGGGCGCCACCCGCACCGCGACGTCAAAGCACCAGTCGGTGCCCTGCTCGATGTAGAGCCGGGCCAGCTCGTTGACGGTGAACGGGCCGCCGAGCCGGCGGCGCAGCGCGTCCACCAGCTCGTCGACGACGCGGTCCATCGCGGCCCGGTCGGCGGGCTCCGCCGCCGACAGGCGGCGCTGGCCGTCCTGCCACAGACCGATGAGGGTGTCGTAGGTGATCGGTCCGCCGCCGCCCGCGCTCATGCCGGCCGCCTCGCGGTCCACGGCGCCGACGCGGCCCACGGTCCGATCAGGGGCTGGGCTGTCCAGTGATGACGTAGGGCCGCTCGCCGGGACGCACCATGCCGAGGGCCCGTGCACGGGACACGATCGTCGACAGGTCGTTGAGCGACCGGGTCTGCCGGGTGAGCCGAGCGTTCTCCCGCGTGAGCCGGGTGACGATCGCCTGTTGCTGGTTGGCCTGGGACCGCGTGGCGAAGTAGGAGAGCGTGTGCTCCACATAGAGCGCGACGACGACCCCCAGCACAACGAGGAGCCCGACGCGACCCACCCGCTCCCAGCGGACGCGCAGCCTGGGCGGATGATTGATGAGGCGCGGGCGCTTGCGCGGCGCCGGGCGCGGCTGGCGGCGAGGGGCTGCAGTGGCGGGGCGGGCGGGCGGCATCCCTTGCGCCCTTCGTTCGACGCGGCCGGGTTCCTTC
>JBAQGP010000456.1:0-6642 GCA_049287845.1 Solirubrobacteraceae bacterium
GCATCACGGAGGCGGTGGGCCCGCGCAGCATCACGGAGGCGGGGGATCCGAACGCGGTGTCTCTGGAGGGGCGCCGGTCACCCCCGAGCCCACCGACGCCGGACCGGCGTACCCCGGCGACCAGGCCACCCCGCAGCAGATCGCCGCCTGGATGGGTGCCCACGCGGAGAAGGCGGGTCTCCCCCCCGAGCTGCCGGTGATGGCGGCGCTCACCGAGTCGGGGCTGCGCAACCTGTCCTACGGCGACCGTGACTCGGTCGGCTTCTTTCAGATGCGGGTGGGCATCTGGGACCAGGGCTCCTATGCCGGCTACCCGAGCAACCCCGAGCTGCAGATCCAATGGTTCATCGATCACGCCGTCGCGGTCAAGAGCCAGTACCCGGGGCTCGCCAACAACCCCACCAGCTGGGGCGAGTGGGTGGCCGACGTCGAGCAGCCGGCCGCGCAGTACCGCTACCGCTATCAGCTCCAGCTCTCCACCGCCCAGGCGCTGCTGCGCGGCGCCGATCTGACCTCAGGCGCTCCGGCGCCGCCCGCCGCGCCCGCACCGCCTCCGGTGCCCGTCGGTCAAGCGGCGCTCAAGGTCGCCATGCACTTCACCCGCGGCGGACAGTCCGGCTCCAGCCTCGACACCGGGCCGACGTCGGCGGAGATGGTCCAGTATGCCTACGCCCAGCAGGGCGTGCAGATGCCCAAGGTGGCCGCCCAGCAGTTCGACATCGGCATCCCGGTCGCCGAGCAGCACCTCAAGCCGGGCGATGCGGTGTTCTTTGCCGAGCGCAGCGGCTACGTCGACCACGTCGGGCTCTACGTCGGCGACGGCCGCTTCGTCACCGCCGCGCCCGACGGCGGCGGCGTCAAGCTCGCCTCCATCGCCGAGCCACCGTTCCAGGGTCGCTACATCGGCGCCCGCCGCTACACCGCGGAGGCGCTGGGCGATCCTGCCCGCTACGCCCGTCCGCTGCCCACGGTCAAGGGCTGATCAGGCGGCAGCCTGGCGTTCGGCTTCGCACCCCAGCGAATGTCGAGCTCGGCCGTGTGCCCTCTGACCTCCATCCAAAGCCGGCCCATTGTTCCGGCGGTCCTACACCCGGAGCGGAGCCCGAGTTGCGCGGGCCGGGATCACGCAGCGCAGAGCGTCAGGCGGGGTCCAGCTCGATCGACTCGATCGTCGGCGGCTCCAGCGGACGATCCGCGGACCCCGTGGGCGTCGCCTCGATCGCGTCAACGGCATCCATCCCGGCCGTGACCTTGCCGAACACGGTGTGCTTGCCGTCGAGCCAGGGCGCGCTGTCGATGGTGACGATGAAGAACTGCGAGCCGTTGGTGTTGGGGCCGGCGTTGGCCATCGCCAGCATCCCGCGGGCGATCTTGTGCTGGTTGATCTCGTCCTCGAAGGTGTAGCCGGGGCCACCCGTGCCGATGCCGTCCGGGCACCCGCCCTGGATCATGAAGTCCGGGATCACCCGGTGAAAGATGATCCCGTCGTAGAAGCCCTCGGAGGCGAGCTTGCGGAAGTTCTCCACGGTTTTCGGGGCGTCGTCGTCGAAGAACTCGAGGGCGATGGTGCCCAGGCTTGTGTTCATGTTCGCTGTGCTCATGGCCCCGAGACTAGTGGGTCGCGGATGGGCGCCGCCCCCGGGGCGCCCACCGCTGAGTCCGCCTGCGCCCCTTAGCTGTTGCTGGCGGTCTGGACGGCGTTGATCGCCGCGACGACGCTGGTCACCGGAGCCGTCCCGGACGGCACTCCGTTGGTGCAGCTCACCGAGCCGGTGCCCGACGGCCCCGTCGCCTGCAGCGGGATCGATGCGGTGCTGGTGTCGCCGGAGGTGCCGGTGGTCGCGATGACGGCCGAGCGGGTCTCCGTGTTGGAGCCGACGGTCAGGGTGCAGGACACCGTGACCCGCTGTGGAGCAGCCCCGCTGGTCACGGTGGCCTCCGGGTTGGCGAACGCGAGGTACGACGCGCCGGCGGGAAGCGCCACGCTCGTCACCGTCGCCGCCGTCGAGGTGATGGTGGCGGTGTTGTTGGTGGTCCCGAACTCCGACGGCAGGGCGTTGTTGCAGGTGACCTTGCCGACCTGGTTGATCGTGCCGATCGCGCTGCCCGTGGCACACGTGCCGCTGACGCGGACCTGCAGCTGGCCCGTGTTGGCGCGGACGAGGCCGACCGCGCCGGGCTGGATCTTCTTGTAGGAGACGGAGTTGTTCCTGAGCTGCGACGAGCCGACGCTGTTCTTGGGGATGGTGATGGCGGCGTAGCCCACGCCGCCCAACGACATGAACAGGGCAGCAGACGAGATCACGATCGCCGCAGAGGGACGACGGTGCATAAGGGACTTCAATGGCAAGGAATTACCTCCCGTGGGTGGGTCGGTTGGGGGACTTTCACATCCACAACACGTTCCACGGGCGCGAAGTCGCGGCCGCGGGTCCGTGAGCTGACACGAGGCTTACCCGCCGGCGCGTCTGGGCGAGAACTTGCAGCGCCGCGCGCGCGGGCGGCTCAGGTGCGGGCGAGCTCCAGGCGCAGCACGTGCCCCCGGATCTCGGTCCCGCCGGTCTGCTCGACGACCCGCTCGGCATCCTTCTGGGGCACCTCGGCGAAGGCGAAGCGCTCGAGCACCCGGACGTTGCGGACCGACTCACCGTCGAGTTGGGTGGCGGCCGTGATGGCGTGGATGATGTCTGACGGCTCCAGCCCCGCCGCGCGGCCGCCGCTGACGATCACCTTGCGCGACGGCGCGTCGCCGTTGGGCGACACGCGTGGCTTGGAGTGCCGGCGGGGCGGCGCCGTGATCGGGGTCGGCGCGACGTGCGCGTCCTTGACCCAGGGGGAGAGCTTGACGCCGGCGTGGCGTTCGATCGCCTGGATGTCGCGCGCCTGGCGGGGCTCGTAGAACGTGATGGCACGGCCGCTGCGCCCGACCCGCCCGGTGCGCCCGATGCGGTGGACATAGATGTCGGGGGAGACGGGCACGTCGTAGTTGATGACGTGCGAGATGCCCGAGATGTCCAGGCCCCGGGCGGCGACGTCGGTGGCGACCAACAGGGGCACACTGCCGCCCTTGAAGGAGATCATCACACCGTCGCGGGCGCCCTGGGTCATGTCGCCGTGCAGGGCACGGACGTTCATGCCCTTGTCACGCAAGGTGCGGTAGAGCTGATCGGCACGGATCTTGGTGCGCACGAAGACGAGCGCCTGGTCGGGGCGCTCGGCCTGCAGCACGCCCGCCAGCGCCTCGGTCTTGTCTCGGGCGCCGACCTCGAGCGCGAACTGCTCGACCGTGTCGACGGTCAGGGTCGCCGTCTTGACCTTGATGGTGATCGGGTCGTAGAGGTACTGGTCGGCCAGGCGGCGGATCTCCGGGGGCATCGTGGCCGAGAACAGTGCCGTCTGCCGGCTGGACGGAGTGAGCGAGAGGATCCGCTCCACGTCCTCCAGAAAGCCGAGGTCGAGCATCTCATCAGCCTCGTCCAGGACGACGAAGCGGCACGCGTGCAGGACCAGCGAGTGCCGGCTGATGAGGTCCTTGACCCGCCCGACTGTCCCCACGACCACCTGGCCGCCGGCGCGCAGCTGGGACTGCTGGCTGCGAATCGGGGCGCCGCCGAACACCGCGACCACGTCGACGCCCTTGCGCTTGCCGTAGGCGCGCAGAGCCTGGGTGACCTGGATGCACAGCTCGCGGGTCGGCGTCAGCACGAGACCCTGGACGTCCTGCTCGTCGGGGTCGACGTACTGGAGCATCGGCAGCCCGAACGCCGCGGTCTTGCCCGAGCCCGTCTGCGCCTGGCCGATCACGTCCAGCCCCTCGAGCAGCGGCGGGATCGCCTGCTCCTGGATGGGACTGGGCGCGTCGTAGCCGACATCCTTGAGCGCCGCGAGGATGGCGTCGGAGAGGCCGAGATCGGCAAACGTGGTCATCGACTCACGGACGATAGCTTCACCGCGCCGCTGCGGCGGTTTCGTCGTGTCCGTCGCGGACGTGGCCCCCGCCCTCCACCGGCCCCGCGGAGGCGGTCGGCGGGGCGGCGCGAGCCTTGACACGAGATGCTTCGGTAGCTAAGCTTCGGTTCCTAACCTTTAGGAACCGACCATTTGTGACGACTAAACCCAATATGCCTTCCTCTCAAGATTCCAACCGCATTGACGCATATGTGTGGCGTATCAGCGCCGTCGTGGTCCTCGGCTCGATCATGTCGATCCTCGACACCACGATCGTCAACGTCGCGCTCGACACCCTGTCGCGCGACCTCCACGCCACGATCGACAGCATCCAGTGGATCGCGACCGGCTATCTGCTCGCGCTCGCCGCGGTCATCCCGGTCACCGGCTGGGCCGCCCGCCGCTTCGGCGCCAAGCCGGTCTATCTGACCTCACTCATCCTCTTCACTCTCGGCTCCGCGCTGTGCGGCCTGGCCACCTCCACGACCGAACTGGTCGTGTTCCGCGTGCTTCAGGGCGTCGGGGGCGGGATGATCCTGCCCGTCGGTCAGCTGATGATGGCTGAGGCCGCCGGTCCCAAGCGCATGGGCCGCGTCATGAGCGTCGTCGCTGTGCCCGCGATGCTCGCCCCGATCCTCGGCCCCACCATCGGCGGCCTGATCCTCGACAACGTCTCCTGGCGCTGGATCTTCTACGTCAACGTCCCGATCGGCCTGATCGCCGTGGTGGCTGCGGCGCGGATGCTGCCCAAGGTCGCTCGCCAGCCGACCGAGGCCCTCGACTACAAGGGCCTCGCGATGATGGCCACCGGCCTGCCGCTGATCACCTATGGCTTGGCCGAGGTGGGCACGACCGGCAGCTTCACCGCATTGAAGGTCGTCGGCCCGCTGGTGGCCGGTCTGGCGCTCGTGGCGGTGTTCGCCGTCTACGCGCTCCACGTGCCGCGCCCGCTGTTGAACCTCCGCCTCTACGCCCGCCCCACGTTCTCCTCGGCCTCGATCGCGATGTTCTGCATCGGCGCCGCGCTGTTCGGCGGCATGATCCTGCTGCCGCTCTACTGGCAGACGATCCGTCACGAGGACGTGGTCGTCACCGGTCTGCTCACCGCGCCCCAGGGGCTCGGCGCCGCGATGGTGATGCCAATCGCCGGGAAGCTGACCGACCGTTTCGGTGGTGGACCACTGGCTCTGTTCGGCGTCCTGCTGACCGCGGCGGCGACAATCCCGTTTGCCCTCATCGGCGCCCACACGTCGATCGCGTTCCTGTGCGCAGCGATGGTGGTTCGCGGCTTCGGCATCGGCTTCGCGTTCATGCCTGCGATGTCGGCAGCATTCGCGTCGCTGCAGCGCAGCGAGCTCTCCGACGCGACGCCGCAGCTGAACGTGCTCCAGCGGGTCGGTGGCTCGATCGGGATCGCCGTGCTGGCGGTGACACTGCAGCGCGGCCTGAGCAGCGCCCATTCCCTGTCGGCCGCAGCGTCGGCCTATGGGACGGCCTTCTGGGTAGCGGTCGGCCTGACAGCGGTGGCGATCATCCCCTGCGTCGTGCTGATGCGGGCAGAGCGTGCCGCCCGGCGCGCTCACGCCGCCGCGCAGGTGCCCGCGGAGACGCTGGCCGAGGCGGTGGCGGCATGAGCCCGGCCACGGCCAAGACCCCGCCGGGGTCCCTGCTCACCGCGGACACGCGCCCCGCCGCCCAGGAGCTCGGCAAGGCGCTCAAGAGCTGCCTGAGCGCGGTGCGCCGGCTGCGTGGACGCGAGAATCGCGCCCACGGCGAGTTGTCGGACGCCCAGTACGGGCTCCTCTTCAACCTCGTCGGCCACGAGCCGCTGCCGACGAGCGAGCTGGCCTGCCTGGCCAACCTGTCGCCGGCGACGGCCACGGGGATGCTCGACGGGCTCGTCGCGGCGGGCCTCGTATCGCGCACGCGCTCCGAGCGTGACCGCCGCGTCGTGCTCACCTCCCTGACCGAGCACGGCCGCGCGCTGGTCGACGCCCGCCACGCCCAGTTCGCCCCGCGCTTCTCGGCGGCGCTGGCGGAGTTCTCAGACGACGAGCTCCGCACCGCGGCAGCCGTGTTCGACCGCCTCGGAGCGATGTTCGACGAGATTCACCCCCGCGGCGAGGACTCGGCCTAACCCGGCGCGGTGACCAGGCCGTCCAGGTGCGGCGTGCCGCGCGTGGCGTCACGCACCCCGAAGGCAATGGCGCCGCCGCCGTCACCCGCAACCTCGGCAAAAGGCGACGGTGGGCCTATCCGTAAGTCACGGTTCTGTAGCTTGAGCGGCCTGACGGTGCCGCACGCCGGTGACGCGCTCAGTTGTGGCCCGCCGTGGTGGTGAACGCCCCACCGCTCACGGCCCGGCGCACGACGCGCGGAGCCAGGATCCGCAACGCCGCGAAGATCCAGTAGAAGCGTGGCACGTAGCGCTCGGCGCGGCCGCCGGGGCCGGCCTCGACGATCGCCTCGGCGACGACCTCGGGTTCGGAGACCAGCCAGCGGGTGGCGCGCTTGGCCAACAGCTCGGCGGCCGGGAAGCCCTCGGTCCTGATGAACCCCGGGAGCACGAGCCCGACGTGGATCCCGTGCTCGCGCTCCTCGGCGTGGAGCGCATCCGTCCATCCCACCAGCGCGAATTTCGCCGCCGAGTAGGCGCCGGCGCCCGGACGGGCCACCCGTCCGGCCGTGCTGGCG
>JBAQGP010000457.1:0-12478 GCA_049287845.1 Solirubrobacteraceae bacterium
GCATCAACGTGAGCGCCGCCACCAGGCAGGCCAGCCCGGTGCGCAGCGGGCGCGTCGGGGGCCGCCACTCGCGCATGAGCGTGAGCAGGCCGGCGAGCATCAGCGCGATGGGCACGGCATAGCCCAGAGCCCCGAGCACGAACCGGGTGGCGCGGACGGCGCCGTCGCCGAGCGCTCCCCCGGCCCAGTGCAGGTAGGACACTCCACCCAGGAAGATCCCCACTGCGACCAGGGCCAGAGCGAGGATGTCGACGTGGTGGGGCTCGAGGGCAACCGTGGGCAGCGTCGGCCGGCCGGCCAGCATCGACCGCCGCGCCCGAGGCGGGGGTGACTTGCGCCGCGCTTTGGGCCTGGGGCGAGGCTTCGTGCTGGTGGCCATGTCCGAAGTGCTGGCTTCGACGGCGGCGCCCAGCCTCCTGCCGCGCCCGCGCGCGCACGCCCTCGCATAAGGGTCTGATAAGGCCTGGACGGCCCCCCTCTCCGGAGCCTTACCATCTGGCCTCCAAATGGTTGAGTTCGAGCGTCCCCCCCGTGTCCTCGTCGTCGAGGACGACGATGCCATCGCCGCAGTGCTCCAGCGCTCGCTGCGGATGGAGGGATACGAGGTGCGCGTCGCCGGCGACGGACCGGCGGCGCTGGAGGGCGCCCACGCGTTCCTGCCCGATCTCGTCCTGCTCGATCTCGGGCTGCCGGGGATGGACGGGATCGAGGTGGCCAAGCGGCTGCGCGAGTCCGACGACGACGTGCCGATCCTGGTCCTGACCGCACGCGACGCCGTTGAGTCCCGTGTGGAGGGATTGGACTCGGGAGCCGACGACTATCTGGTCAAGCCATTCGAGCGCCAGGAACTCCTGGCGCGGCTGCGGGCACTGCTGCGGCGGCGCCCGCCGCGGGGCCAGGCGCACCTGTCGGTCGGTGACCTCAAGCTCAACCCCGACACGCACGAGGTCACCCGCGCTGACCGCCACGTCGACCTCACCCAGCGGGAGTTCGAGCTGCTGGAATATCTGATGCGCAACGAGCGGATCGTCATCTCACGCCAGCGTCTACTCGACGAGGTGTGGGGCTATGACCCGTTCTCGATGACGAACACCATCGAGGTGTTCGTGTCCAACCTACGACGGAAGCTGGAATCCGGTGGCGAGCCTCGGCTCCTACATACGATCCGCGGCGCGGGCTACGTACTTCGCGTATAGGCAGGTCCCGATCCGCTGGCGCCTGGCCGGAGGCTCGGCAGCGCTGACGTTCGTGATCCTGGCCAGCTTTGCGGCCATCGTCGGCGTGCTCACCAACCGCCAGGTCCGCACCCAGTTCAACGACCAGCAGAACTCGGCGGTCAACCAGCTCTACAACGAGCTCAACGGCAAGCTCAGCTTCGCCGGCGGCATCTACCTCGACCTGCACCGGGCCAAGGTGTCGCTGACCAACTACGACGCCGCCGAGCACGCCCAGATCCGCATCTTCGATTCCAACGACGGCGACCTGCTCGGCAGCCAGGACTCGATCACCATCGCGGGGGTCAAGGCACCGGTCCCGCTGGGTCTGTTCGCGACCGCCCCGGCCGCGACCTCCGGTTCCTTCACCGAGTCGGGGTACCGCGTGACCCTCCGTCAGCTCGACGTCAAACCGGTCGGCCAGGTGACGCTGCTCTACGCGCTACCGCTCTCCGACGTGGATCACACGCTGGGCCGGGTCGAGGTCTTCCTGCTGCTCGGCGTGGTCGGCGGGACCATCCTCGCCCTCCTCGCCGGCCTGTTCGTCTCCGCGCGGGCGATGCGCCCGATCGTCGAGCTCACCGATGCCGTGCGGGAGATCGAGCGCACCCGCGATCCCAAACGCGAGGTCCCCCTTCCCGAGGCCGAGGACGAGATCGCGGAGCTGTCGCGCACCCTGAGCGGCATGCTCGCCGCTCTGGATGCGGCCCGCACCGACACCCAGATGATGCTGGACCGCCAGCGGGAGTTCGTGGCCGACGCCTCGCACGAGCTGCGCACGCCGCTGACCAGCGTGCTGGCCAACCTCGACCTGCTCACCGAGGAGCTCGGCGGAGAGCAGGCCGAGACCGCCGAGGCCGCGCTGCGATCCACCCGGCGCATGCGCCGGCTGGTGGGCGACCTGCTGCTCCTGGCTCGGGCCGACGCCCGCCGGGTCCAGCCCCACCGTCCCACCGATCTGGGCGAGGCTCTCATCGAGGCCGCGGCCGAACTCGGGCCCATGGCCGAGCGCCACGGCCTGTCGGTCAACGCTCAGTCCGTGGTGGTCCCGGGGGTGCGCGACGAGCTGCATCGCCTTGTCCTCAACCTGCTGGAGAACGCCGTCCGCCACACCCCGCCCGGGACCCGCGTCGAGGCCTCCACCGAGGCTCGCGACGGCGAGGCGGTGCTCATCGTCCAGGACTTCGGGCCAGGGATACCGGCGGAGCTGTCACAGCGCGTGTTCGAGCGCTTCGTCCGCGGCGGGCGCGACGGCGCCAAGGGCTCGGGACTGGGGCTGGCGATCGTGCGTTCGGTCGCCCAGTCACACGGTGGCACTGTGACCCTGGAGACCCCCGAGGGCGGGGTCGGCACCCGGTTCGTCATCCGCATCCCCATCGCCGCCGCTGAGCCGATCAGCGAGCCGGCGCAGAACGGAGCGGCTCAGACCTCGACGACGACGGGCAGGACCATCGGGCGCCGGCGCAGCCGGTCGTAGACGAACGCCGCCAGATCGTCATGCAGGCTCTGCTGGAGCAGGTCGATCTCCCGCACGCCCTCCTTCGCCGCCACCGTGAGGGAGCGCTCCACCTCCTCACGGATGTCAGACACGAGCTCGTCGGCCTGCTCGATGAACGGGACCCCGCGGAAGATGACCTCCGGCGGGACGACGGACTCGCCGGTCTGCTCCGAGACGGTGGCGACGACGATGAAGATCCCATCGGCCGAGAGCATCCGGCGGTCACGCAGGGCGACGTCAGCCGGGTCACCGATATCGACGCCGTCGACGAAGATCATCCCGGCCGTCTGGCGCTCGCCGATGGTGGCTCCGGCCGCGTCGATCTCCAGCGGCAGGCCGTTCTCGAGCTGGAAGACGGCCTCGGGATCGATCCCCACCGCATCGGCGAGCTGTGCGTGCAGGTGGATGCGCTTATGGTCGCCGTGGATCGGCATCACATAACGCGGGCGCACGAGGTTGAGCATGAGCTTGAGCTCCTCTGCGAACCCATGCCCGGAGGCGTGGATCGGGGCCTCGCGCGGGGTGATGACGTTGCAGCCGATGTGGTACAGACGGTCGACGGTCTCGTTGACCGCACGCTCATTGCCGGGAATCGGGGTGGCCGAGAAGACCACGGTGTCACCGCTGTGCAGCGTGATCTGGCGGTGGTCGTTGTAGGCCATGCGCCGGAGTGCCGAGAGCGGCTCGCCCTGAGAGCCGGTCGATACGACCACGACGCGATGGTCGGGCCAGTCCTCGACCTCATGAGGCTGGATGAGCATCCCCTCGGGGACCTCGATATGGCCCAGCGAACGGCCGATGTTGACGTTCTTGCGCATTGAGCGCCCCACCAGCGCCACCTTGCGCCCGAGCGCGGCGGCGGCGTCGATGACCTGCTGAACGCGGTGGATGTTGGAGGCGAAGCTGGTGACCACGATCCGTCCTTCGGCGCGGCCGAACACCTCCTCCAGATGAGGGCCCACCTCGCGCTCGGACGGTGAGAATCCGGGGCGGTCGGCGTTGGTGGAGTCGCCGCAGAGCAACAGGATCCCCTCCGAGCCCAGCTCGGCGAGGCGCGAGACGTCCGCCGGCGGCCCGTCCACCGGGGTCTGGTCGAACTTGTAGTCACCCGTGAGCAGCACCGTCCCCAGATCCGTGCCCACGGCCACCGCGCACGAGTCCGGGATCGAGTGCGTCATGTGGATGAGCTCCAGGGAGAAGGGGCCCATCTGAAGCTGCTCACCGGGCGCGACGTCCTCGAGGTTGACCTCGCGCAGGTGGTGCTCGTCGAGCTTGGAGCGGGCCATGGCGATCGTCAGCGGACCTCCGAGAACAGGGATGCCGTGTCCCTTGTCGAGCTCTCGCAGCACCCACGGCAGCGCGCCGAGGTGATCCTCGTGGCCGTGGGTGACGACGATCGCCTCGATGTCGTCGGCACGCTCGCGCAGGTAGGCGAAGTCGGGCAGAACGAGATCGATGCCGAGCATGTCGGCGGTCGGAAAGCGCAGACCCGTGTCGATGACGACGATGCGGTCCTCGTACTCGACCACCATCATGTTCTTACCGATCTCGCCCAAGCCGCCGAGCGGCAGGACCCGCAGCTTGCTCACGCGTTCACAGGACTCATGCCGCGGCGGCGAGCATGCCGTGGCGCTCCAGCATGACGCGCACCACCGCCTGCTCGTCGGCGTCGAGCTCGACGTAGGGTAGGCGCGGCTTGCCGACCGGCACGCCGATCATGTTCAGCGCCGCCTTGTTGCTGCACGCGGCCGGCGCGATGGCCATGTCCCGGTAGACGTCCCGCAGGCCGGCATCGATCTGGCGCCTGTTCTCCGGCTCGTCGACCATCCGGCGCATCTCATCGCCGAAGATGTGACTGCTGGTGAGGATCCCTCCGGCCTCGCCCATTTCCAGCACGTCGACGAGCATGTCGTCGTTGCCGGCGTAGATCATCAACCCGTCGACATGGGCCAGGTTGGCGGCGTTGGCCTGCTTGACTCCGACGATGTTCTCCAGCTGGCCCAGCTCGGCCAGCAGGTCGTTGGGCATGTCCGAGCCGGTGCGCTGCGGGATGTTGTAGAGCAGGATCGGCAGATCGGTGGCGCGCACCACCTCGCGGTAGTGCGCGATGAGCCCGCGACGGCTGGGGCGGTTGTAGTACGGGTTGACCGAGAGCAGGGCGTCGACGCCCAGCGCAGTGGCCCGCTCGGTGAGCATCACCGCGTGGCGGGTGTCGTTGGAGCCCACGCCGGCGATCACCGTCGCCGTGGGGTGGGTGGGACGGAATTCGGTGGCGGCGAGCTCGATCAGCCGCAGGTGCTCCTCGTCGTTGAGGGTGGCCGCTTCCCCGGTGGTGCCGCAGAGGACGAGGCCGTCGGAGCCGTGGCCGACCAAGTGGTGCATGAGCGCCACAGCCGCGTCCTCGTCGAGACGACCGCGCTCATCGAACGGGGTGACCATCGCGGTCAGGATGGAGCCGAAGTGCGCTGTCATCTCAGGGCAGTATCGCAGGGATAGGGGCGGCGTTCAGTCTGGCGCGGGCGGGGCCGAGGGCTCGGCGCCGGGCTCCAGCAGACGCTCGTAGACGCGCCAGCGCTTGACCATGCGGCCGCCCATGGCCTCGAGGCCTCTGTTCATGGAGCTGTTGACCTCGAGGATGAAGCTCGCCTCCCCCTCCTTCTGGCGCACCCGACTGGCCACGTTGAAGTGCTCCAGGTACAGCGCGGCGGCCACACCGGTGTGCTGGTACTCCGGCAACACGCCCAGGAAACCCACTCGCACCCGGTCGATGATCCGGCCGCGGGCCAGGTAGTACAGCCAGCCCCAGGGCAGCAGCCGGCCCTGCATCTTCTTGTAGACCTGGTGGATGTCCGGAATGGTGATGGCCATCGCCACGGTCTTGCCCTCCTGCTCGGCGATCATGAACCAGTCGCGGGAGAACACCAGCTGCATGTCGATGGCGTAGGCATCCAGGTCGGCCTTGGAGTACGGAACGAAGCCCCAGTTGTGTGACCAGGCGGCGTTGTAGACCTTGGCGAACTCGTCCATGTCGCGCCGCAGGTGGCGCCGGGACATGTGGCGGATGGTGATCCCGTGCTTGGTGTGCGCGCGCTCGGCGACCTTGGGCAGGATCGGGTTCATCCGCTCCCGGTCACTGATCGAGAGGTCCCAGCCGAACAGGTCCATCGCCTTGATCAGCCCCGGGGCGGACTCGCAGCGCGCCTGGTAATAGGGCGGGTTCCAGGGCTCGCGGATCAGGGGCTCGCGCTCGAACCCCTCGATCATCACGCCCGCCTCGTCGTTGATCTGGAAGCACATCGGTCCCACCATGCGATCAGCGCCGCGAGAGCGGCACCACGCCTCGGCGGCCACCAGCAGCGCGTCGATGATCTCCTGGTCGTCCTCGAAGTCCAGGAAGCCGAACATCCCCCAGCGACTTCCGTGGAACTGGTTGAAGGCGAAATCGATCTGGGCGGTGACCCGGCCCACCACCCGGCCGTCGCGCCGGGCCAGGAAGTACGCGGCCTCGCCGTGGGTGAAGAACGAGTTGAGCTTGCGGGTCAGGAAGGCATAGCGCTCGAGCTTGAGCGGCGGGATCCACGGGGTCCCGGCGTGCAGGCGAAAGGGCAACGCGACAAACTCCCGCAGGTCGCTGAACCCGTTCAGGGGTCTCACGTCGATCGGCATGGGCTCGCAACCGTATCGGAGGTGAATCGCGTTGGGTCCTGACGAGGACGCGCTGCCGGTGCTCGACCACGTGCAGGTGGCCGCCCCAGCGGGGTGCGAGGCGCAGGCGCGGCGGTTCTACGGAGAGATGCTGGGACTGGTCGAGGTGGAGAAGCCCGCGGTGCTCGCGCGACGCGGCGGGGTGTGGTTCGCGCTGGGATCCGGCGCGCAGCTCCACGTTGGGGTGGCCCAGGCGTTCGCCCCGGCGCTCAAAGCCCATCCGGGATTGCGGATCGCCACGGTCGCGCGGCTGGAGATGCTGGGTCGGCGCCTGACGGCGGTCGGGGCGCCGGTGGTGTGGGACTCGGAGCTGCCGGGGGTGCGGCGGTTCTTCACCGCCGACCCGTGGGGCAACCGGCTGGAGTTGTTAGCGGTCGATTAACGACCGCTGGCTACGCGGCGCCGCGCACCTGCTCCCCGCTCCCGCGCACCCGCGGTCCGTGGTAGGGACCGGGCTTGGGACGTGCCTCGCCGCCCGGCAGGGCCAGCCGCAGGATGGTCCGCTGCACCATCCCGAGCTGCTGGTGAAAGGGGCCGGTGTTGTAGGGCAGCTCGTAGCGCTCGCAGATCTCGCGGACCCTGGGCGCGATCTCCCCGTAGCGGGTGCTCGGCATGTCCGGGAACAGGTGGTGCTCGACCTGGTAGCCGAGGTTGCCGCTGATCACGTGGAACATCGGGCCGCCGTCGATGTTGGCGGCGCCCAGGAGCTGGCGGACATACCACCCGCCGCGCGACTCGTCCCCGGTCTCCTCCTGGGTGAAGGTGTAGGTCTGATCGGGGAAGTGACCGCAGAAGATGATGGCGTAGGACCACACGTTGCGCATGAGGTTGGCCGCGACGTTGGCGGTCAGAGTGCGCTTGAACGGCTCCCGAAACGACCGGCGAGCGATGAGCTGGGACAGGAGTCCGTCCGTGGCGCCGGACCGGCGCGCCGCCTTGCGCACCGCGCGCCGGGCCTGGCGGCCCAGGCCCTGGGCTCGGCTCTTGTCGCGGGCCTTGGCGGCGATCACGCCGGCCTCGACGGCGGTCATGACCAGGCCGCTGATCAGAGGCCATGCGATGTAGTCCTTGGTGATCTGGGCCCGGGCCTTGCCGGCGATCCCCTTCAGCTCCTTGCGGATCTGCTTGCCGTCCTTCTTCCCGGCGCGGATCGCGTCCATGTCGAGGTCGTGCACGGCGACCCCCCATTCGAACAGCATCGCCAGGAGCACGTTGTAGAACGGCTGCAGCAGATAGAACGGGTGCCACTTCTGCGCCGGATCGATTCGCATGATCTCGTAGCCGAGGTCCCGATCCTTGCCGATGATGTTGGTGTAGGTGTGGTGGATGAAGTTGTGGGAGTGGCGCCAGGCCTCGGCCGTGGAGGCGGTGTCCCAGTCCCAGGCGCGGGAGTTGATCACCGGGTCGTTCATCCAGTCCCACTGGCCGTGCATGACGTTGTGCCCGATCTCCATGTTCTCCAGGATCTTGGCCATGCCGAGCGTGCCGGCGCCCAGCAGCCACGGGATCCGCCACCGGGAGGCGATCAGCTCCGCGCGCCCGATCAGCGCCAGCTTGCGCTGGAACGCGATCATCGACCGGATATAGGTGGCGTCGCGGTCGCCCAGGTCGGCCCTGACCTGCTCGTGCAACTCGTCGAACTCGCGACCCAGCGCCTCGATCTGCTCGGGGGTGAGCCGATGCAGGGGGTTCTCGGAGTCGGCTGCGTGATGCTCTGGTGCAGGCGGGCCTTTGCCATTGTGGACGGCTGTCGTCGTCATCGAGTCTCCTCGGGTGGGGATCAGAGTTCGATCTCTACGGGCCCTTCGGGGGCGTGGATGCAGGTTCGGATGACCTCGCCCTCCTCGCCGTGGACCGTGCCGTTGCGAAGGTCGCGCACGCGGCCGGAGCGCAGCTCGCCCACGCATGTGTGGCAGATGCCCTCGCGGCACCCATAGGGCAGCTCGAGGCCCGCCTCCTCGCCGGCGACGAGGATCGGCTGGCTGCCGTCGGACTCGGCCTCGGCGCCGGAGACGAGAAACGTGATCGTGCCGCCCTCGCCCTCCTCCCCGTCGCTCAGGCCGAGCTTGGGCTGGAAGCGCTCCAGGTGCAGACGTTCGGTCGCGTCCGCCTGCTCGTAGTGGGTGCTGAAGTCGTCGAGCATCTCGTTGGGCCCCGAGATGAACGTGTCCCGCTGGAGCCAGTCCGGGCACAGGCGGTCCAGGTCGGCCGGGCCCATGCGGCCGTTGTCGGCGGTGAGCTGCTCGTGAAGGACAAAACGCTGGTGACGGCGGGCGAGCGCGCGCAGCTCGTCGCCGAAGATGACCTCGTCGGAGTGGCGCGCCGAGTGCAGCAGCACGGCATCGCCGAGCTCGCCGCTCTGGTCCAGATGGCGCAGCATGCTCATGATCGGCGTGATCCCGCTGCCCGCGCTGATGAAGAGCAGCTTGTCGGGAAGGGGGTCGGGGAGCAGGAACTCGCCCTCGACCCCACCCAGTGAGACGATGGTCCCGGGCCGGCCGCGGCGCACCAGGTAGGGCGAGACCTTCCCGTCGTCGACATTCTTGACCGTGATCGAGATGAGGCCGTCCCTGCGCTGCGGATCTGACGTCAGCGAGTAGGCGCGCCAGTGGCGCACGCCCTGGATGTCCAGGCCGATGCGCAGGTACTGGCCCGGCTCGTGGCCGCCCCAGCGGTAGCCGGGCTTGATCAGGACGGTGGCGGTGTCCGGGGTCTCGTGATCGATCGACTCGATGCGCCCGCGCAGCTCCCGCGTAGACCACAGCGGGTTGATCAGCTCCAGGTAGTCGTCGATCAGCAGCGGAGAGCTGAGAGCCGCCAGCGCGCCGAGAATCCGGCGCTGGATCGGGTGGACGTTGGGTGTGGCGCCGCGCTCGGGCATGGGGGTGCCTACTCAAGAGTAATATCCGTTTCAGTAGATTTGCTAACCGGTTTGACCCAACCTGAGGCCACAGCACCTGGCCGACGCCGAACCCGAGCGGGAACCCAGGGGATGCCGCGCTCCGCGCGCGAGCAGCTGATCCTGCGTGTCGCCGGGCAGGTCTTCGCCGAAGGCGGCTACGAGCGCGCCTCCATGGACCGGATCTCCTCGCTGGCCGGGGTTTCCAAGCCGATGCTCTACGCCTACTTCGGCTCCAAGGAGGGCCTGTATGTCGCCTACATCGAGCGCACGGGCGGCGAGCTCGTCGAGCGCCTGGTCCGCGCAGATCGCAGCGATGGAATCCATCCGCACCCGCCCAGGCTGCGTGCGGTGATCAACGAGTTTCTGGCCTTCGTGCAGGAGCACGGCGACGGCTGGACGGTGCTGTTTCGCGAGCTCAACGCTCGCCAGCCGCTGGCCGAACAGGTGAGCCAGCTGCGCTCCGAGATCGTCGATGAGGTCCGCCGCATGCTCGAGGGGGCGGGCGAGCCGTCGTGGAAAGGCCTGCGGCCGCCTGCCTCAGAGGGCGTGGCCGAGGCCATCGTCGGCGCTGGCGAAGCGCTGGCCAACTGGTGGCTCAAGAAACCCGAGGTTCCGCGCGAGGACGTCGCCAACTGGTACGTGGGACTCGCGCGGGCGGCGATCTCGACCGCCACCGTCGGAGACGACTGACGCGCAGACCGGCTCTACCGGCAGTCCCCCGCGACCACGTTGAAGTGGCGGCGCAGGCCGCTGAGCTCCAGCAACCTCTGCACCGGAGCGGACCCGGCGGTGATCGCGACGCGATG
This sequence comes from Solirubrobacteraceae bacterium, assembly GCA_049287845.1. Taxonomy (GTDB): domain Bacteria; phylum Actinomycetota; class Thermoleophilia; order Solirubrobacterales; family Solirubrobacteraceae; genus Palsa-465. The sequence goes on from JBAQGP010000457.1 coordinate 10,126, forward strand.
GCCGGGGCGCGACGGAAGCACCAGCGACAGCAGCGGGCGCAGCCCGCTGAGGTCCATGAAGGCGACCCGCTCGACGTCGACGAGCACGTCGCGGGCCTCCCGGACGGACCCCAGTGAGAGCTCGCGCTCGAGCAGGGGAACGGCGGCGAGATCGACCTCGCCGCGCAGCGCGACGATCACCTCGTCATCGCGCCTGACGCTGATGACGTTGAAGTCGGGGAGGCGGTCGGCCGAGGGCGGCTCCGCGAGATCGCCCGCATCGATGGGCGGTGGTGGTGTCACGCACACAATTTTCCTTCCTCGCCGCCGCGCCGTCCATCCCCAATTTCGTGGACGTTCAGCGCACTTCGACGCCCAGATCCAGCCGGATCTCGCCGCGCCGGACGCCCAGGGCAATCGCGTGCGCTCGGTTGCGCGCGCCGAGCTTGAGCAGGCAGTGACGGACGTGCGTCTCGACCGTGGAGCTGGAGACGCCGAGCGTCGACGCGATCCAGGTGCTGCCCATCCCCATCGCCACCAGGTTGAGGACCTCCCGCTCGCGGTCGGTGAGGAGCTCGCTGCCGGTTGGGCGGCCGGGATCGTGGTCCAGGTCGCCGGCCGGCGGCGGGAACATGAAGATCGACAGGTGCCGGCCGGGCTCGACGTGGGCGGTGGCGCTGTACTCAACGGTCAGTCGCGGCCCATCGGGCATCCGGAGCTCGAACGTCCCGCGCTGGGTCCCGTCGCGCAGGAAGGCCGCCCACAGCTCGTCCATCTGCCGCTGTGCCTCGGGCGACGTGAGGTCGTCCACGCGCCGGCGCAGGACCTCCTCCTCGGGTAGGCGCAGCAGCAGGCACGTCGCGGGGTTGACCGCGACGAATCGGCGCGCGTCGTCGGCGATCACCATGGGCAGCAGGCTTGAACGGAAGGATGGTCCGGGCTCGGACATGGGGCGATTCTCTCCGGAGGAGCGGCGCGCCGAAACCCGGCGGCCGCGCGCAGGGGCACGAAGCCGGGGTGGCTAGTCGAGGAGCCTCTCGAGCCCCACCACGGGCGACTCGGTGAGCCCCGCGACCTTGCGGACCGCCAGCAGGACTCCGGGCATGAACGACAGCCGGTCGATCGAGTCGTGGCGGATGGTCAGCGTCTGCCCCACGTCGCCGAGGATCACCTCCTGGTGGGCGACCAGTCCGGGCAGGCGCACCGAGTGCACGGGCACCTCGCGGCCACCCGACGCGCGCATGAGCGCCGCGGTGCGCGCCGCGGTCCCGCTGGGCGCATCGACCTTGCGGTCGTGATGCAACTCGATGATCTCCGCCTTGGCCATGTGCCGGGCCGCCTCCACCGCGAACCGCGTCATCAGCACCGCGCCGATGGCGAAGTTGGGCGCCACGAACACATTGGCCTTGGCGTCGCGCAGATCATCGAGCCCGGACACGTCAAAGCCCGTCGTCCCGATGACCACGTGAATACCCGCGGCGACCGCCTCGTGGGCGTTGGCCAGCGCCGTGGTGGGGAGGGTGAAGTCCACGAGTACGTCGGGCGCGGCCGCCAGGGCGTCATGGAGCGAGGTACCAAGGGCCGGATCGGCCCGGGCGGCCAGCTCCATGTCCTCGGCGCCCTCGACCGCCTCGCACACGGTCGCGCCCATGCGTCCGGCGGCGCCGGCAACGGCGACCCTGATCGGCGAGCCGGCCACGCCCTCAGCCGACCGGCAGCTCGGCGAGGCCGGATGCCATCGCCTTCAGGGCCTCATCGAAGCGCTCGGCGTCGGGCCCGATCCCAGCCGCCGAGAGGCGCTCGGGATCCCACAGCTCGTCGGCGAGGGCCGCGAGGTCAGCCAACGTCACCGCGTCGATGCACTCGACCACCTCGTCGAGGGCCAATACGGGGGACTCGGCCAGGATCTCGGAGCCCAGGCGGTTCATGCGCGCCCCGGTGGACTCCATCGCGAGCACGACCCGTCCCTTGAGGTTCTCCTTGGCGCGGTGAAGCTCCTCCGCCGTGGCCGGCTCGGAGCGGAAGCGCTCCAGCTCGGTGCCCACCACCGAGAGCGCTTGGACCAGGTTGTCGGACCGCGTGCCCACGTAGAGCCCCACCTGGCCGGTGTCGGAATAGGCGCTGGTGAACGAGTACACCGAGTAGGCCAGCCCGCGACGCTCGCGGATCTCCTGGAACAACCGGCTGGACGAGGTGCCGCCGAAGATCGTGTCGAGCACGCGCAGGGCGAAGCGGCGGTCATCATGGCGTGAGAGGCCCGTGCCGCCGAGGCACACGTGGTATTGCTCGGTGTCCTTGCGCTCGAACCGCCGGCCCGGGCGGATGGCGGCGACGGCCGCGTGGTCGGCCGGCGTGGGGACCGCGGCTGCGGCAC
>JBAQGP010000458.1:0-3120 GCA_049287845.1 Solirubrobacteraceae bacterium
ACCTCGACCTCGTCGGCGGCCACCGGCTCCGGCGCGGGCGGCGCGGGCGCCCAGGCCGTCACCGACTACCAGACCTACGTCGGCGGCAAGGCCGGCAAGGCCAGCCCATCGCTGCCGCCCGTCACCATCGGCTGGATCAACCAGCAGGGCGGCCAGCAGGCGATCGGCCCGCTGGCGACGGCCGGAGCCCAGATGGCGGTCAAGTACATCAACGCCGAGCTGGGAGGCGTGGAAGGCCACCCGGTCGCGCTCAAGACGTGCTTCATCACCAGTGCCGAGGAGGAGGGCAAGACCTGCGCCCAGCAGCTCCTGGCCGACAAGTCCGTGCAGGTGATCGACGAGGGTGCGGTGGCCATCGGCATTCAGTCCTTCTACTCGACGATCGCGGGCGCCAAGCCGGTGATCGTCGGCGTCGCGGTCACCCCGGTGGACTCTGTGCAGAAGAACGCCGTGATCATGTTCGGCGACGTCACCCACGTCCTGGGGCCGTTCGGCACCTACGCCACGCAGGTCCTGCACGCCAAGACCGCCGCGCTCATCTACCCCAACATCGCCGGGATCACCGACGGGGCGGCCGCGATCGACGCGTCGCTCAAGAAGGCCGGCGTGTCGGTCAAGAAGGTTGCCTACGACGAGTCCTCGACCGACCTCATCGGGCCGCTGACCAGCGCCGGCGCCACCTCGGCCGACATGGTCATCCCCTACAGCGACTCGTCGGGCTGCGTGAACCTGGCCAAGGGCCTCAAGCAGCTCGGCATCACCGACGCCAAGAAGATCGTCTCGGCGCCGCTGTGCCTCAACGGGCAGGTCGCGGCCGGCCTCGGTGGGGACTTCCCCATCTGGACCTACGCGATCGCCAGCTCGCTGTTCGGGGATCCGACGGACGCGGGGATGGCCCCCTACATGAAGGTGGCGGCGAAATACTCGACGCCCGCCGACGCCCCGGACCCGTGGAACATCGTGTCCTTCGCGCAGGTCCTGACCACCGTGCGCTACCTCAACCAGCTCGGCTACGGCAAGGCCACCCCGGACAAGATCCTGGCCAAGGCCAAGGCGTTCACCGGACCGGTGGCGCTAGGAGCACCCCAGCTGGCGTGCGGCAAGTACCCGGCGGCCCCGGCGGTGTGCAACGACCGCGCCCAGTTCTTCGAGTACCACGGCAAGCACGCCTTCGTGAAGGTGGCGCCCTGGCTGCAGCCGCCCTCGTGATCGGAGCCGGTCTCCGGCCGGTCCTGGCCACTGCCTGAGCAGGCATGACACAGATCCTTCTGTTCATCCTGCTCGGGCTGGGCCCCGGGGCGCTCATCGCCGCGATCTCGCTCGGGGTGGTGCTCACCTACCGGGGCTCCGGGGTGATCAACCTGGCCACCGGCGGCGTCGCCATGGTCGGCGGCTACGCCTACTGGGCGCTGAAGACCGGGCAGGTCGCCGGCGTCCAGATGGGCACCGCCCCGGCGCTGGTGTGCAGCCTGGTCATCGTCCTGATCTTCGGCGTGCTGGTGGAGTTGATCGCCTTCCGACCGCTGCGCAACGCCTCGCCGCTGGCCAAGCTGGTCTCCTCGCTGGGCGTGCTGCTCATCGCGCAGGCGATGGTGCTGCTGGCGTTCGGGAACACGCCGCAGCCCGAGCCCACGATCCTGCCCCAGAGCACCGTCCACGTCCTGGGCGCGGTGATCCCGGTGGACCGGTTCATCCTCACCGGGATCGTCGTCGCGCTCGCCGCGGCGCTGGCGGCGGCCTACCGGTGGTCGCGCTTCGGCCTGGCCACCAGGGCGGCGTCGGAGAACGAGGTGGCGGCGATGCTGGGGGGACTGTCACCGCGGCTCCTCTCGCTCGGCAATACGCTCGTGGCTTCCTTCATCGCCGGGGCGGTCGGCATCCTCGCCGCGGCGATCACCGAGCTTGATTCATCGACGCTGCCGTTGCAGATCGTGCCCGCCCTGACGGCGGCGCTGATCGCTCGCTTCACCTCGTTCAGCCTCGCCTGCGCCGCCGGAATCGCCCTGGGGATCATCGAGTCGCTGATCCAGTACGCCAGCTCGCAGACGTGGTTCCCGCAGGCCGGCGGCTCGGCCATCCCTGGCGTCGCCGAGCTGGTCATCTTTCTCATCACCGTGGCGGTGATGTACCTGCGCGGGGCCAACCTGCCCCGCCGCGGCGACCTGATCGAGCGCAGCCTGCCGATGGTGCCGCGCCCCAACCACCTCGTGCGGACCGCACTCATCGCCGGTGTCGCGTGTGCCGTGGCGCTGGTCGTGCTCCCCTACGACTTCCGCGAGGCGCTCATCAACACCCTGATCGGGACCGTGATGGCGCTGTCGCTGGTGGTCCTCACCGGGTTCGTCGGCCAGATCTCCGTCGTGCAGCTGTCGCTGGCCGGCGTGTCGGGTTTCACGATCTCGCACCTGGCGGTCAACGCCGGGATCGGCTTCCCCTTCGCGCTCATCATCGGGACGGGGGCCGCGCTCGTGCTGGGGATGATCACCGCCATCTCCGCGTTGCGGGTCCGGGGCGTCAGCTTGGCGGTGGTGACGCTCGCCGCGGCGGTGGCCATCGAGAACTTCGGATTCACCAACCCGACCTGGGGTGGCGGGCAGACGGGCTCGCCCGTGCCCGAGCCGCACCTCCTCGGGCTCGACCTCGGGCCGGCGGCCCACTTCCGCGGTCTCGACGGTAACCAGCCCAGCCCGATCTTCGGCTGGGTCGTGCTCATCCTCACCATCGCCATGTGCATGCTGGTGGGGTACGTGCGGCGGGGCAAGCTGGGCCAGCGCATGCTCGCGGTGCGCTCCAACGAGCGGGCCGCCGCCGCGGCGGCGATCAACCCGCGCAACGTCAAGCTCGCCGCCTTCGCCATCAGCGCGGTCATCGCCGGCGTCGCGGGGTCCCTCTACGCCTACAACTTCGGCTCGGTGAGCGGCGACCGCTTCGACGCGTTCATTGCCCTCAGCCTCATCGCCTTCGCCTACGCGGGCGGCATCACCCTCATCTCCGGCGCGGCCTTCGCCGGGCTGATCTCGACGCAGGCGCTGTTCCCCTACGCGCTGGACAAGTGGTTCGGGCTCAACGGCAACTGGTTCCTGCTCTTCGGCGGCGTCATCCTGGTCGTCACCCTCATCC
>JBAQGP010000459.1:0-15107 GCA_049287845.1 Solirubrobacteraceae bacterium
TAGGCGCGGGCGCCGTGGAGGCGGTGGAGTCGCGGCGGCGTCGGAGCCCGCGAGCCACGTCGACCGAGGCCAGGCGGCGACGCCGACGCGGCGGAGGGTGAAGCTGAGGAAGATGCAGATTCGCACAGTGACGCGTAGCAGGGCGGAGCAAATGTCTTCCACCGTTCATCCGTCTAGTGCACGGTGAGGGTGGCGCTCATCCTGACCGTCTCGTGGCCGTCGCCCGTGGCATAGCTGTCCTTCACCGGGTAGGACTTCGAACGGGGAAGGCTTGCGATCTTGAACGAAGGGCCTGGCGCGACGGCGGCACCCCAGTCGGCCTCGGGGTCCTGGGGCAGGACGGTGCCTGACCCGGTGCAGCCCTGACCACCCGAGATCGAGAGAAAGCCCTTTCCTATGTAGGCCGGGATGCCGGCGCCGACGAGAAGCGTGTCGACGGGATTTTCGGGGCGGGAGTGGATGGGGACGAGGTTGATCACTCGCGCCTCCGTCGGGCCCAAGGCCGACAGCGTGCAGTTCGCGTTTCCGCCTGCGTACGGCGGCCCCGTGGACTGGCTCGTCCCGTGAGCGATCAGCGTGCGGCGCGCGGACGTCACGACGCCGTGACGCACGTCGATCGTGATCTCCGCGTTGAAAGTAAGCTGCAGGGCGCTCGAGAGCGCTCCATCCGAGCTCACGAAGTGCGTCATGAGGTTGCCCGCGTAGGTCGCGGTGTAGACCCCATCGGAGCCATTCGGCTGGGGGGGCCTCCTCGTCTTCCTGCGATGCTTTATGGGCTTGACCCGAACCGGGCCCGGTGGCTTGTTCTCATGGCAGTTGCGCTGCGCCAGGCCGCTGCCGAACCGCCTGATGAGGGAATCGATTGTGCTCGCTTCGCCTCGCCCCTTGACGTGGTCGAGCGTCTTTCCTGTGGCCAGGTCGACGAGGGAAAGGTCGATGATCACCTGCCCACTTGTGTCGACTGTCCCTGACCCTGTGATCGCGTAGGTGGGGGTGACCGGGTTATAGGCGAAGTCAACGGTGGTCCGACCCTGATCCTTGAGCTGCTGCTCCTTCTTCAGGGCGTCCAGAACGCTGGGATCAGCATCCACGAGGCGGTAGCGGGCCGTGTCAATGCAGGGATCGAAGATGGCGTTGATGACCTGCCCCTGCATAGAGCCGCTCTTCAGCCCAGACCCGCTGGCGGCGGTGATCTGCATAGGTTCGATGGCGATGATCGGCGACGCGCCGGCCGTGGCAGCCCGGGCTGCGGGCGGGCCGCCCGGAGCAATCGACAACCGTCCTCCGGCGCTCCCGACCGACGTGACATCGCTAAAGCCCTCGGTAGTGCCGTTCCGAAGGTCCTCGTCCTGGACGTGCACGAGGTACGGCCCGGGTGCGACCGTGAGCCGGTAGCCGCCACGGCTCGCCGTCGCCACGCCTGCCACCGTCCCGTCGTTAGCGTTCACCGCCTGCACCTCGAGCGCGCCCAGAGCGGGAGCCTTGAAACCGGCAACCCCGCCCGAGAGTGACACGGAGCGGGGAGCTCCCGCCGCCCGGTCGGCCAGCGGCCCGGCGACGAACGAGAGCGTCGTCGCCAGCGTGAGCAGGAACTGGCGCATATCCAAGAGCGATTCTCGCCGATGACCGAAAGCCGAGTCAATGCCAGCGCGACCGCTCGTCGGGCCTACCCATGCCGACGACGGCGCCTACCCAGAGGGACGGCTGGCTCAGCCAGCCGCGATGTTCGTAAGACGTTTCCTTGCGGACACCCTCAGAGCGTCCGCGGGCATCGGGATGAGGGGCCTGGGCGTGACCGGCTAATCCGGTTCGATCTGACGCAGGCTCTTCACTGCCCGCATGATCTCATCCTCGCTGTGATAGCCGATCAACTGGATTGCCAATCGCTTGTCGTAGATGACGACTTGGAGCCGGGGCGGAATGCCGACCCAGCCGATCAAGCCTCGCACGTGCGCGAGCTCGTGGGATTGAGTCCACTCGCCGTTCAGCCAATCCCTCGGCGATCGTCCCGCCCACGCAGCTTCAAAGAAACCAACGATGCATACAGGTTCGCCACCGGCGCGGATTGAGCCGATGAAGTAGTGGGCATGGCCGGGCCGGCCGTCCAGGCTGTACGAGATCTCCTCGGTGTCGGCTGGCCACCACGACGGCTCGAGGATTGCTCCGCCGAATGCTGCTGCGAGCGCCGACGCAGAGCCGTAGCCTTCCGAGGGGATCTCCTCCACGGTGACTCGGGAGCCGGGATCGTCGGGGACGTCGGGGCCTGTCACGCGTCACATCGTATTGGGGCGCCCGCTGTGACTCCCCTCACGGACTTCCCAAGGCCGGCCACGACGCAAGAGACATACGTCCAGCGGGATTCGGGCGCAGTCTCCCGCCCGAAGGGGGGATCAAAGCGCAAGCCCACGCGTCGCAGCCAGCGTTCCCTTGCCCCCGCACGCAGAGCGTGCCGTGGTGGATGGTGGGTGCGAAGCCAGACGTAGCCTCCGGTCTGTAGCGACCAGGCAACTGTCCGCTTGCGCGGGGGTAGCCTTCGGCCATGGTGATCGATCCGTGGGACGTTCTCGGCGATCTGAAGATGACCGAGCACTGGCGATCAGTCATCCCGGCGCTGTCGACCGACGCCGCGAGTGATCAGAACGACGTTGAGAATGACCAGCATCGTGCCGTGACCGTGCGGCAGCGGTACGCGCTCGAGCTCAAGCATCTGACCCGTACACAACGCAGCCGCGGCTTCGTCATCAGCCGCTTGACTCGGATCTCGGACTGGTCGCCCCTGACCGGCCAAGAGCGCCGTGGCACACGAGCGGGGTCGCCGTTCGCGCTCTGTCGCGGAATCCCCTCAGGGCTACGCCCCGACGCGGATCGTCTCTCGGACGAGAGTCTTGACTTCGCGATCCTCGTCTCCGTGCCGTCGCCGTTCCTACCCGCCGGACTACTGGTGCTCGACGGGGTGCCTTTGGTCGTCCATCGCTTCCGACCGGTCCGTCCGTTGCCTGGCAATACAGACGAGCTCTGGCCCTTCGAGCCGGCGGTCCGGTCTTACCCCGGCTAGTCGCCCGACCCGGTCACACAGCGTTCCCGTGAGGACGCGAGCAGGCGCCTACTTGCGACGTACGCGATCCTCAGGGGGTGGGCGCACTGGCACCACCGACTCTTGACGCGGGCGACTGCTCGTTGCGCCCTTGGACAGTCGATGACGCGCCAGCGCTGCGGGAGGCCTGTGGAGATGACGACATCTGCAGATTCACGACCGTCCCCCGCGTCTACAGTCGCGCCGCTGCCGTGCAGTGGATAGAACGCGTGCGCGACCGCGCCGCCCGAGGTGACGCAATCGTTCTCGCCATCGTCCCCGCCCGCGAGCCGACACCGGTTGGGATGGTCGGGCTGTTCGGACTGGACGAGCCCGGACAGACCGCCCGGTTTGGATACTGGCTGATAGAGAGGGCGCGGCGGCGAGGTTTGGCGACGAGCGCGACGCGCGCCGTGCGCGACTGGGCGTTCTCCTCGCTCGCGCTGGAGACGATTTTCATCGACCGCGAGCCGAGTAACCTCGCCTCAGCTCGGGTGGCCGACCGTCTCGGAGCGACACTCACCGGCTCACGCCGCGTGGTGGTCACCGGTTCAGAGATCGAGCTCGCGCGGCACGCACTACCCCGGCCATCGGCGCGGTCGTCGCGGCATCCGCTTGGCGTTGGTAGCTGAGACGATGGCGGGCGCCCGACCTCAAGGGCGGTGAAAGCGCCGATGGTCGTCGTTGGTGAGACAGCCACGCAGCCCTGTGACCGGTGCCATACCCGGTGGTCCGGGCCCGGGGTTAGCCGCCGGTGAGCTGGCTGACCCTGGTGAAGCCGGGAGGGATGTGCGGTGCGAACGTGGCGGCCACGGCCTGCTCGGTGCGGCGGATCCAGGTGTAGTTGATGACGTAGGACATCCCCTGGGCGTGCGCGGTCATTCGCACCGGCAGATAGCTGGCGGGATCGACCCAGATCCGACGGTGCATCGACGGTTCGTTATTGGCCAGCACGAGGACGGGGCGTCCGTGCAGCCGTGCGCGCCCGAGCAGCCGGTCACTGCCCTTGACCAGCTCACGGCGGATCAGCTCCGAGATGGAGACCGAGCTCTTCTTCAGGTCGGCCACTGAGCTGAAGCCGAACTGGTGCGCGTACTGGAGCGTCGTGAGCGTGGTCTCGCTGTATTGGCGCGCGTGGTTGTCGAGCTTGAGAACGACGACGCCTCCGCCGACTGCGAAGTCGGTCTCCTGGACGCTTGGAGCGCCGCTGGAGGAGTACTCCAGGTCAGCGAAGTTGATGGGACTCTGCTCGTCAGTCGAGGTGACCGATCGATGTACGACGCCTGACGGATCGGTCTGGAGCTCATCCCCCCGGACGACGTACTCGTCTGCCACGGTGAGAGCGGCCATCATCCGGTCGGCAACCAGCCCGTGGGCGTCGAGGTGCGTGACTGCGGGGGCCGCCGGTTTTCCACCGAGGGCACCCCGGCCGCCGACCCCGCCGAGCCCGCCGGCCACGACCACGACGGCAAGCGCGAGCGTCGCGCCGATGCTGATCGTGGCACCCCACCCCGGCAACCACGGCAGCCTGCGGCGTGCGACCTGCCGCGCCCGGACTGGCGCCAGCATCGCTTCAGCTCGGGTCGTTTCCAGCAGCGCCACCAGCCCGCGTTCGGCGTCCTCGTCGTAGTCGGGCTCATCGATGACCGGGTTAAGTGCGGCGAGGGTGTCGAGGATCTGGCGGTCAGTCATTTGCATCACTCACGGTTCGGAGGGACATTCGTCTGTCGGGGGACGGAGTGGCGTTGCCGGGCGCAGGCTCGGCGGGATCGTCGAGCAACTGCGCTAACCGCCGACGGGCGCGATGCACACGGACTCTCGCGGCGTCGTGGGAGCACCCCAGCGCTGCGGCCAACTGCTGGCCGTCGAGCCCTTCCCAGGCCATGAGGCGCAGCACCTCGCGGTCGCGTTCTGTCAGCCGCGACCATGCTGTCTGCAGTGCCGCGGAGGTCTCCGCCGCGAACGCCGAATCGCGGACGCTGTCCAGCTCTCGCCACGCGTGCGCGCGGTACTGCAACCGAGACCAGCGCCGGACGCTGCGCCGCTGATTGGCCACTGAGTTCGCAGCGATCCGATACAGCCACGGCAACGGGTCCTCGGGAACACTCTCCAGCCTGCGCCAAGCGGTCAGGAACGTGTCGGCGAGCGCGTCAGCCGCGTCAGGCTCGGGGAGCCTGCGGCGGACGTACGCCGCGATCTTCGGTTGAAAGTCGCGATAGAGCCGCACGAAGCGTCCCTCACGATCGTCGTCATCGATGTCTCTCATCACCGCTATAGGTCCGGCAGCCGGCCATTGTTACCGGCCCAGCTCACCCACGCGCGCGCACCGGCCAAGGGTGCGTCACGCAGCCGGGTCAGGCGAACAAACCGCCGCAGTCCTTATCGCACGGAAGGCAAAGCCGTCGCAGAAGCCCACCAGCCCCTCTGCGACGCCTGTCGGCCGGCGCCGCCGCAACTGCCACAGGTCAGCCGGGCGCAGGTCTGTCGGGCGCAGGCCCGTCGGGATTCAGAGTGGGCCGCTGAGCAGGTTCCGCGCCGGACCAGAACATGAGGCTCAGGTCGTGATACCAGCGGTGGGTGACGCCGAGCAGGCGCATGCCGAGCCTGTTGCAGACTCTCGCCGAGCGTTCGTTGTCCAGGTGGGTCACCGCCCAGATCTCATTGAGGCCGAGAGCGAACCCGTGCGCAAGCAGCGCGGCACCAGCCTCGGTCGCCAGCCCACCACCCCAACGGTCGGGTGCAGATGCCATCCGATCTCGATCTCCCCCGCTCCATCAGACAGCGGCTTGAGCAGGACCGAACCTGCGGGAACACCGGTAGCGCGTTCGACGACTGCCCACGACCCGAAGCGTGGATCGCCAGCAAGCCGGGCTGAGATGCGGTCAATCAAGGCCACCGCCTCCGTACGGTCGGTCATCGGCCGCCCGCTGATCCACCGCGCCACCTCCCAGCGTCGATGCATATCGAAGAACCGGTCGGCCTCGTCTACGCGCCACGGGCGGAGAACAACCCGGTCGGTTTCGGCGATCACGTCCCGCTCCACCGATGCGATGTCACGAACGGCCTTCCCTTGTGCGACGCATCCGTCGGCCCGCGAGTGTCCGACTGCCCCGAATCGCCGTGACAGCACCGGCAGCTTCTACGACACCTCCCTGTTCTTCCCCCCCACCCCGGCTGCCACGAGTTCGCCACCGGCGCGCCAAGAGCCCGATCCGACAAACGCTGGCGATATCACCGTTGGCCGCTTCGGCCTCCGACTCCCCTGAAGACACGTCAGTCACGCGCTCCTCACAAACGAGCGGGCCGCTTTTGACCGCTCGGACAACAATTAGCACGCAGAGCATGTTTTCTCGCCAAACGGCCAGACCGTCGATAGCGTTGGTGAAGTGAGCTCCGGGCACCCTACGACAGAGACACCGAAGAAGCCACCCCGTTCGACGAAGGGCTCGCTCACCCCGGCGCCAAACCGTGATCGCGGTGTCGACAGCTCCCGCTCCCGCGCTCGGTCTCGCCGCAGCGCTGCTGACCTTCGACCTGCTCGCCTAGCGCGTCGTGGCCGCGATGCTCGACCGCGAACGACTCGTGACCGGCAGACATGCACGGCCGACGCCGGCGCGTGGCGTCCGTCGCCGAGCACCTGGAGAAAACGCCCTCGCGCAACAAGGATGAGATCAACAATGGCGGCAACGCTGAAGCTGACGCACAGAGCAATCGGAGTGGAGGTCCGTCGCGGCACCTACGACGTCGTCCTCGACGGTGAGCGTGTCGGATCACTCGAACTGAATGACCCGATCGAGATACCAGTCCAACCCGGACTTCACACCCTGCAGGTCCGCAATGGCCGAAACTCCAGCCGAACCAAGACCTTCAGCGCCGCCGAGGGCGAAACCGTCGCCTTCCGATGCAGCGGAAAGAGCATCTTGCCGATCTTCCTCCTGTCCTTCGTCGTTCCCAGCCTGGCACTCTCGCTCCATCGCGAGTAGCCGCGGCTGCCCGAGTCAGAGCGCCATCGGACCGCCCGGCGCGCGAACCACCCCCACCCCGCCGTGCGCCACGCGGCCTACATGAGTTAGTAGACCATTTTCGTCTAGAATCCCGGGTCCCCCGGGTGGTCACACCCACCCCAAATCACATCACTGACTCGAGGACGCCCTATGAGTGCGACGACAGTAGAGACGCTTCCGGCAGCGGGAATCTGGAACATCGACTCCGCCCATTCGACGGTGAGCTTCAGCGTTCGCCACCACGCGGTCGCGACGTTCCGCAGCAGTTTCACCAATATCACCGGCGCCTATGACGGTGAGGCCGGGCGGCTCGCGGGCCGGGTCCAGGTCGCCGACATCACACTCACCGGGCTTGACCGGCTCAAGGGTCACATCCTGACGCCGGATTTCTTCGCCGCCGAGGAGCACCCCACCTTCAGCTTTGAGTCCACGAAGATCATCACCGACGGCGACGGCCTGACCGTCGAGGGCGATCTGACGCTTCGCGGCGTCACCCAGCCGGTTGTCGCGTCGGGTTCCGTGCGCGGCCCCCTGACTGTCCGTCACGGCGACGCGCGCGTGACCAATCGGCTCGGCGTCGACCTGCGGACCACGATCGACCGCCGTGAGTTCGACATCACGTTCAACAACGAGGTCGCCGAGGGAATCCTCAACCTCGGCTGGGACGTCCAGATCGAAGCCGCCCTCGAGCTTCACGAGTCCGTCGACAGCTGACGGCAGGGCCCGCCGCGATTCGCGCCAACCTACGTCTGGCGAATCGAGGACAATGGCGCGGTGAGAGTGTCGGCAAAGGCGGATTACGCGGTGCGGGCGGTGGTGGAACTGGCCGCCTCGGAGCACTTCCCCGTCAAGGCCGAGGAGATCGCCAACGAGCAGGCGATCCCGCTGACGTTCCTGGTCAAGATCCTCCACGAGCTCCGCATGGCCGGGCTCATCCGGACCCAGCGCGGCCCCGACGGCGGACATGAGCTCGCCCGGCCCGCGGCCGACATCTCGGTCGCCGACGTGCTGCGGGCGGTCGAGGGTCCCCTGGCCGAGGTGCGCGGAACGGCGCCGGAGGCGGTCGAGTACATGGGAAGTGCCGAGCCGTTACAGCGCGTCTGGATCGCTCTGCGCACGAGCATGCGGAGCGTCTTGGAGACCGTCAGCCTCGCGGACATCGCCGGCGATCGGCTCCCTCGAAAGGTTGATGCGCTCGCCGAGAATCGGGAATCGTGGGTCACCCGCTGACGTTGGCGCCACGGTAACGATCTGACCCGAACGGAGATCCAGCCAATCCGCGCAGTCACGCGCGACCACGGAACGAGCGCCCGTGCCGTCAGCGAGACACAACGTCACGACGGCCGTTTCTTCGCGCCGCTGGACGGCCTCGATCCAGGCTTCCACGCCCGGCGCGCCTGCCGCCGTCACGACGTAGAGCGGGTCGCCTGAGGTTGGGCTCTCGGCGCCGGCCGAGTCGCACCCCGCCTTCCGGGAGGCTTCAGGTTCGGCGAAGGCGCAGCTCATGAGGATGGACGGAGACGAGGCTGGTATTAGGAATGCCCACTTAATTGATTGAGAATATCAAGCTTCGTTGTCCCGCCACCCGCGCGCGGCTGCGATGACGCAGGCGTGATAGACCGCGCACTCGTCCGGACCCACACGTCACCCCGACCCCCGGCGATCAGGTGGTGGTCCGCCAGTATCAGTGTGTGAGTCGAAATAGCCGTGCTGGAACTCATGTCTGCTCCGCCAGAAACCGGCGAACGGTGTTGAGCAATTCAGCCGGCGCCTCGCCGGCGAGATCGTGGCCGGAGTCGATCTCGGCGTAGCCGGCGTGCCCGACCTCGGCCCGAACTCGATCCACCGACGCCCCGTCGAAGGCCAGCGACCTCGTCGCCCGGATGATCAGCGTCGGCATCGGCAGGCCCGCCAGTGCCGCCCACAGGTCAATCGGACCGAAGCGGGGCTCCCAGCCGGAGTCATCCACCGGGCGCGCCGAGCCGAACCGGGGATCCCGGGCGGACAACACCAGTCCACCCCCGCCCGGCGCCGGAGTGAAGAACTGCTCCAGGCGCGCCCGCTTGGCCGACGACGCCAGCGACGTCGGGTCCCGGCTGGTAGACGCCAACCCCTCGGCCAGCGTCGCGTAGTGGGGGTACTGCGGTGGTCCGAGCCGCCCATTGGACGGCGCATCACCCCCGCCGGCGGGGACCGGCCCCCGCGCGGTCCGGCCCGGGCAGGAATCGGCGAAGATCGCGGCACCGACCCGCTCGGGGAAGGCGGCGGCGTAGCGCAGGGTGAAGGCCCCGCCGCGGGAGTGACCCAACAGAACCGGCGCCTCCCAGCCGAGATGATCGGTCACCGCGGCGATGTCGGACAGCTGGGCATCGAGCGAGTAATCCGCCGACCGGCTCCAGCTGGACCGACCATAGCCGCGTGCGTCGAAGGCGACGACCTCACGGCCATCGGCGGCGAGCGCAGTCCCGACCTCGATCCAGTCGGCCGAGTCGTAGTAGCCCGCACCGTGGAGGACGAGGACCGGCGCCCGGCCAGGCTGGCCGAAGCGCCGGTAGAAGAGCGCCACGTCACCGTTGGTGGCGAAGCCCGTTTCCGGGGCCGCAGGCGCCATGTGGGTCCTCAGCCTCTTCCGATCAGGTGCCCGGCGCCTTCCAGCCATCGAGCGAGAACGCGGTGGCCTCCTTCTCTGACACGAGGAAGTTGAGCGTCCCCTGGAGCAGCTTCAGGCCAGCGGGTGTGTAGTTCGCCGCCGGGTAGAGCGACAGCGGCAGGAACTGCTGGGCCTGCCCCGGCGTCTTGAGGGCATCCGCCTTGTCCTCGAAGGCGTAGAACTCGGCCGCATTGGCCTTCGCGTAGGCGATCGCCTTCAGCCGGGCGCCGTTCCAGACCTGAGCCACATTGGGATGCGCCGCCAGGATCTTGTTAGTCGCGATCGTCACCTCGGTCCCCTGGAGGTTGGGGGCGTCGGTGCTCCTGGCGATCACGGCGGAGCCGTGCGCGAGCAGCGGGCCAGCCTCCCAAGCCGGTAGCGCGATCGCCGCCAATGCACCGGACTCGACCGCCGGGATGCCCTGGGGGAGCAGCATCGCGGTGAGGTGGACCTTGCTGGTGAGACCCTTCTGTGCCAGCAGACCCTGGAGGTAGCGATCCATATAGGACCCCTGCGGCCGGGCCACCGTCTGACCGGACAGCTGGCTCAGGGACGTGATCCCCTTCTTCCCGACGATCCAGGCCTCGAGGCCGACCTCGCCCTGGTCAATGAATTTGACGGGCAGACCGTGAGACTCGGCGATCAGCGCCGGCGTGTCACCAACGACCCCGACGTCAAGGCTGCCGCCGGTCATCGCCGCGGTCAGCAGTGGGCCGTTGGCGAACTGCGCGAGGTGGATCTGGGCGATCCCGCCCTGCTTGAGCCACTGCTGGAGCAGACCCTTGGAGTACGCGAATCCCTCCGGGCCGGTGAGGATGCCCGTCGTGCCGATGTAGCCGACGTTGAGGGTGTAGGAACCGCCCGAGGATCCGCTGCTCGCACCGCTGCTGGATGCAGCCGTCGTGCTGGACACTGCGGCGGCGTTGGACGCGGTGGGGGTACTCGAACTGGAGGAGCTGCTCCCGCACGCGGCGATCGCGGCGGCGACGGCGACGGCGACGACGGTGAGGAGCGGCCCGCGCCAGCGGGGGCGGATCCGGGTGCCGATCAGATGCATCAATTCTCCTGGTTGGGCTTCTGGTTGGGGTCGTTTGGGTCAACGCCGAGCTCGTGCAACAGCCGCGCGCGCAGCGACAATGCCTCCGGACCGGTCCGGGCGGAGGGGTCGCCACCGACGCGGTGATCGAGTGAGATCCGCTCATCCGAGATGACGAGAATCCGGTCGGCGAGCGAGATCGCCTCATCCACGTCGTGGGTGACGAGCAGGGTCGCCGGGTTGTGACGGGCGCAGAGCTCACGAAGGAGCCGGTGCATCCGCAGGCGGGTGAGCGCGTCAAGCGAACCGAATGGCTCATCCAGCAGCAGCAGCTTGGGCTGGCGGATGAAGGCACGAGCGAGCGCGACGCGCTGGGACTCGCCGCCCGACAGGGTGCCCGGCCAGGCATCTGCGCGAGCGGCGATGCCGACCTCCTCGAGGGAGGCCAGTGCGTCCGCCTTGGAGCCCTTGACGCCGATCAGGACGTTGCGCCACACCTTCTTCCACGGCAGCAGGCGGTGGTCCTGGAAGGCGACCGCCCGGTTCTTGGGCACCACGACGCGCCCCTCGGCCTCGCGATCCTGGCCGTAGAGCGCTCGCAGCAGCGTGCTCTTGCCCGAACCAGACTGGCCCAGAAGCGCGACGAGCTCGCCCTCGTGGATGTCCAGATCGATACCGGCGAGCACGGTCCGGTCACCGAAGCGGCGGCCGTAGCCGCGGATTCGCACCGTCGATTCTCCCGGTCGCGCCGCCGCGGACGCCGTCGCGTCCTGGGTCTCAAGGACCTGCAGGTCGCTGTGCGGGCCCGTGGCGCCAGGCTCAGGGCTTACTTGGTCACGAAGCTCGAGCGCCATGAGAGCGTCCACCTTTCAATCAGTCGTACAAGTACATCGGTGCCCAGGCCGAGGATCGCGTAGACGATCAGCCCGACGAACATCACGTTGGTCTCAGACAGGTTCTCTGCGTTGGTGATCAGATAGCCGAGGCCGGAGGTCGCGTTGATCTCCTCCGCGGCAACCAGCACCAGCCAGGACACCCCCAGCGCGAGGCGCAGGCCGGTGAGGAACTGGGGCAGCGCGCCGGGCAGGATCACATGACGGATCAGCCCGAACCGCCCGAGGCCGAGCACCCGGCCCGCGGTCACCAGCTTCTCATCGACGTTGCGGATCCCCGCGTAGGCGTTGATGTAGATCGGGAAGATCACCGCCCAGGCGATCAGGTAGACCTTCGCCTTCTCACCGATCCCGAACCAGATGACGAACAGCGGCAGCAGCGCCAGCACCGGCATGGTCCGGAACATGTGCATGACCGGATCGATGATCCGTTCGCCGACCAGCGAGAGGCCTGACAGCACCGCCAGGCCGGTGCCGATCGCGACCCCTAACAACAGCCCGAGCCCGACCCGGCGGGCGGAGATGCCGATCGCCGAGGACAGGGTTCCGTCCTTGGCCAGCCCGACCCCCGCGTGCCAGACATTCGCCGGCGAGGGCAACTGGTTGGCCGGCATCGCGCCGGTGACCGACAGCAGCTCCCAGATGCCGACAATGAGCAGCGGCCCGAGGATGCGAGTCCAGCGCGAGCGCCAGATGTGTCCCGACGCGTCAGTCGCGGCGCCGGCCAGTTGCTGACTGAGCGGGCGCGCGGACTCGCCCTCCGGCCGGCCGACGACGACCTCGTAGTCGGCGCTGGGGCCGACCCAGTGACTGACGCTCACGCCGCCTCCTCCTTGCGTGGGGCGACCGGCTCGTCGTCAACCTCTTCGCCCTCGTCGCTGTAGGCGACCGCGAAGCCGATGTCGTACTGGGGCTTGTCCGCCTGCGCCGCGCGACGGTTCTCGACGCCGAGGGCCTTCACGCTCAGCAGGCGCATCCCCTCCTTCTCGGGTCCCTCCCGGCCATCTGCGTCAAGTGCCTCGCGGCCCGTGCCCCAGCCGATTTCACGCCGGTAGCTGCCCAGGAGGTCGTGCTCGATCAGCCACTTCTCGTCCTTGTAGACCGAACCGGCGGGGACCGGCGTCGTCTGCGGCGCGACGAACAGCGCGTCAGTGGGGCACCAGGCCTCGCACATGAAGCAGGTCTGGCAGTCGTCCTGGTGCTTGACCACCGGCAGACGGTCCGGGCCGTGATCGAAGACATTCGTCGGGCACACGCGGATGCAGACGTCGCATTTGATGCAACGCGCCTCTGATACCAGTTCGATCACTTGGCCAGCTCCAGGATGCTGTAGGGCTTCTCCGGGTCCAGGCCGTTCCAGACGTTGTTCAGGCCGCCGACCAGGCGACGCTGTTGCTGGGCCGGATCCAGGTCCGGGTGGTCGGCACGCTTGGCCATGCCACGCGTCTCCGTCCGCTCGCGGGCGGCGTTGTACATCCAACGGGCGGTCGCGACCATCGCCGCCGCCTCACGCGCGCGGAACAGCGCGGTGGCGGACGCTTCGCCGTAGGGCGGATAGCCGTCGCCGCCGCGCAGGCCGGCCTCGACGCGGTCCCAGAGCGAATCGAGGTTCGCCAGCGACCCCGTCAGCGCCGCCTCCGAGCGGAAGTAGTTCTTGTCGTACGGATGGACCTCGGCCTGGACCAGCGTGACGATCTCGTCGGCGTTCAGCTCCTTGTCCACGCCGCTCGTCGGATTGAGGCCGGCGACGCCGATCCCCTTCCCCGATTCATTCGCGCCACGCTTGGCCAGCGCGTACCGGGCCGCACCCTCGCCGGCGAAGCTGCCCGACGACAGGGCCCAGGCCGAGTTGTGGCTGCCGCCGCCGGTGAAGCCACCGCAGATCAGCTCGCGCGTGGCCGAGTCGCCGGCGGCGAACAGGCCAGGCACCGTGGTGGCGCAGTAGCTGTCGGTCAGCCGCAGGCCACCGGTGCCGCGCACCGTGCCCTCCAGCCGCAGCGTGATAGGGAACCGCTGGGCGAACGGGTTGATGCCCTCACGGTCAAACGGGAGGAAGAAGTTCGGCTGGGCGTCACGCAGCGAACGCTCGATCTCCGGTGGCGCCTGGTCCAGCTGGGCGTACACCGGCCCGCGCAGCAGCGCCGTTGCGATCGGTGAGCGCCGCTGGCCGCCGGCACCCTCGAGCACACCCTCGTCGGTGTAGAAGGTCGCGAACTTGTAGAACGCCGTCTTGGTGACCGTGCCGAACGTCGGTGAGATCGCGTAGGAGTTCGAGAACTCCATGCCGGAGAACTCCGCACCGGCTTCGGCCGCCATCAGATAGCCGTCACCGGTCAGCACGTCGCACCCCAGACCGCCGGACTGAAACGCGTTGCCGCCGGCGGCAACGACGACCGCGCCGGCATGGACGGTCCAGGCGTCGCCCTGCTGGCGGCGGACGCCGCGGGCACCGACGACCTCACCGTCGAAGTTGCGCAGCAGCTCGAGCGCAGGAGACTGGTCCAGAATGCGCACCTTGGAGCGGACAACCTGCTTGCGCATGCGGCGCATGTACTCGGGGCCCTGCACGCCCTTGCGGACCTGGTTGCCCTCCTTGTCAACCGCGAAGGGGTAGCCCCACTCGGCCAGGCGGTTCATCTGCTCATAGGTCTTGTCCAGCACGCGATGCATCCAGCGACGGTCGACGAGCCAGCCACCCATCGATTCGCGGCTCTGGATTGCCGCCTCCCGCGCGTCCGCGTCAGGCGCGATGTACCAGACACCGGTTCCGGCGCTGGCGGTCGCGCCGGAGGTACCGCAATAGCCCTTGTCAACGAGGACGACGGAGGCCCCCTGTTCGGCAGCGGTGATCGCCGCCCAGGAGCCGGAAGGGCCGCCCCCGATCACGAGCACGTCGGCGCGGGCGACGACGCCAACGGAGTCGGTGGTGAGCTCGGGGCGCGAAGTGGGGATGCGGTTGGTCATGACGAAGGTTCCTCTCGGACTCAGGGTCGGGCTCAGGCGGCTGCTTCTCGGGCGTACTCGAAGACCGGCCTCACGGGGTCCTCGATCTCGGCGAACGTCACCTGCGGCGTGTCGACGCCGCTCACCAGCACGCGGTGACGCTGTGACGCGTCGGTTTCGGTGAAGTCCTCACGCACGTGCATGGCACGGCTCTCAGAGCGGGCGGCGGCCGACAGGTAGGCCCAGCGGGCCGACGCCGCCATCGCCGCGGTCTCACGAACCCACACCTGCTCGCGGGCGGTGCTGTGGCCCGGAGCGGTGACGCGGCGCGGGGCGACGAGCCCGGCGCGGATCGCCCGCCAGATCAGCTCCAATTCGTGCAGTGAGGCATTCAGCTTGGCTTGCGAGCGCAGCCCGTTCTTGGCCGGCGGGTTGATCTCGTCCTGGATCGCGACGGTCAGCTCCCGCCAGGCGCCGCCGGGCAGCGGAGCGCCGGTCGGGCGCAGAC
>JBAQGP010000460.1:0-2559 GCA_049287845.1 Solirubrobacteraceae bacterium
GAGCTCGACATGCTGGCCGCGCTGATCGACGGCATGAACGAGTCGGGCGTGCTGGGTGGCGCCGGCGCGGGCACCGTCGGCTCGGGATCCAACGACTCGGACGGAGCGAAGGCCAAGCCCGAGGCGCCCGGCGGTACGCGCAACGCCTCCAACATGGCCAGCCTGCTCGGCCTCATCGAACTGTGCTGGGGTGACGTGGGCCTGCTGCTGGCCATGCCCCGCCAGGGCCTGGGCCAGGCGGCGATCTCCGCCGTGGCCAGCGAGGAGCAGCTCGAGCGCTTCGGCGGCAAGTGGGCCGCGATGGCCATCACCGAGCCCGAGGCCGGCTCTGACTCGGCGGCGATCCGTACCACCGCCACGCTCGATGAGGCCACCGGCGAGTACATCCTCAACGGCGAGAAGATCTTCGTCACCTCCGGCGACCGCGCCGAGCTGATCGTCGTGTGGGCGACGCTCGACCGCGCGCAGGGCCGGGCCGCGATCAAGAGCTTTGTGGTCGAGCGCGACAACCCCGGGCTCAAGCTCGATCGGCTCGAGCACAAGCTGGGCATCCGCGCCTCGGACACCGCGAACTTCGTCCTCACCGACTGCCGCGTCCCCAAGGAGAATCTCCTCGGTGATCCCGAGATTGCGCCCAAGGGCGGTTTCTCGGGGGTCATGCAGACCTTCGACAACACCCGCCCGCTGGTCGCGGGGATGGCCGTCGGCGTCGCTCGCGCCTGTCTTGAGTCCACCCGCGGTCACCTCAAGAGCGCCGGCATCGAGATCGACTATGACCTCCTGGGTGGGCGGGATCCGAGTCAGAGTGCCGCTGCGGCGGAGTTCATCGCCATGGAGGCCGACTGGGAGGCCGCGCGGCTGCTCACCCTCCAGGCCGCGTGGATGGCCGACAACAATAAGCCCAACTCGCTCCAGGCCTCCATGGCCAAGGCCAAGGCGGGCCGGATGGGCACCGACATCGCGCTGCGCTGCGTGGCGCTGTGCGGCGCCACCGGGTTCGGCGAAGGCGAGCTCATGGAGAAGTGGGCCCGCGACGCCAAGATCCTGGATCTGTTCGAGGGCACCCAGCAGATCCAGCTGCTCATCATCGCCCGCCAGCTGCTGGGCAGGACCTCCGCAGAGCTGAAATAGCCGTTCGGGCGCGCGGCGTGCCCAACGTCACCCCGGCGCACGGATCCAGCCTCGCGCTCTGGCGACGTGGGTCAAACAGCCCGGATCTACCCCAGCTCGGCAGCGGTGCGGCGCAAAACGTCCCAGGCCCGCCGGACGTCCTGCTCGGTGGTGCTCATCTGACCCACGGCGAGCCGCAGCACGTAGCGCCCCCCCAGCGCCGCATGGGAGAGGAACATCTCGCCGCCGGCGTTGACGCGCTCCAGCAACGCCTGGCTGCGCGCGTCGCCGCCCTCCAGGCGGAAGCAGACGAGCGAGAAGTGGCGCGGCGCGCAGAGCTCCCAGCCAGGCTCGGCCGCCACCCAGCTCTCGAACAGCTCAGCCAGCGCCACGCCACGGCGGATGTGCTCCTGCAGGCCGCTGCGGCCATAGCAACGCAGCACCGCCCAGAGCTTGAGCGCGCGGAAGCGACGGCCCAGCGCGGGCCCGTACTCGCTGAGCGAGAGGGCATCCTCGGCGTCGGGGGTGCGCAGGAACTCCGGCACCAGGCTGAAGGCCGCGCGCAGCTCCGCGGGCCGGCTCGTCCACAGCAGCGAGCAGTCCATGGGCGTGAGCAGCCATTTGTGCGGGTTGACGACAAGCGAGTCGGCGCGCTCCACCCCCTCGAAGGCCCAGCGAAACTCGGGACAGACCATGGCGCTGCCCGCGTAGGCGCCGTCGACGTGCAACCAGGTGCCCGCGGCCTCGCAGGCGTCGGCGATCGCCGGGACGGGATCGACCGAAGCGCTGGCCGTGGTACCGACGGTGGCCACCACCAGCGCCGCCTGGCTCAGATCGCCCAGCTCCTCGACACGCAGGCGGAACTGGGAGTCGGTGCCGACCTTGCGCAGCGTCATGCCCAGCATCCGCGCACCCTTCTCGACCGCAGAGTGCGTGTGCTCGGAGCAGACCACCTCGTGACGACCCGTCGTCTCACGGGCCGCGATCATGGCCGCCATCGTCCCGGTGGAGGCGGTGTCCTCGATGTGGCCGTGCCATCCGTCCGGCAGCCCCAGCAGCTTGGCCGTCCAGTCGAGCACGACCCCCTCGAGCTCGGTCGAGGCGGGGGCCGTTCTCCACAGCAAGCCCACCGAGTTGAGCGTCGCCGCCAGCAGCTCGGCCAGGATCCCGGGCTCGGCGGCGCTGGTGGCGAAGTAGGCGAAGAAACGCGGGTGCTGCCAGTGCGTGACGCCGTGCAGCAGGATCTCGTCGAGGTCGTGCAGCACCGCGGTGAACGGCTCGGGCTCGTCGGGGGCGTGGTCGGGCAGGCGCGAGCGGATCTCGCCCGGCGTGACCTGGGCGAGCACCGGGAGGTCGCCGACGCGCTCGAGATAGTCGGCCGCCCAGTCCAGCGCCGCGCGCCCGTCGGTGCGCAGATCGGCCATCTTGCGGCGCTCGCCCAGGTCGGGC
>JBAQGP010000461.1:0-1730 GCA_049287845.1 Solirubrobacteraceae bacterium
GCGCAGGCGCCCCCCGGTGGGGGTGTCCTCGCCCGTCGGCAGGCAGCGGATCTCCGCGTCGGGAGGCCACTGCGCCGCGGCCGCGAACTGCTCCACCTGCTCCCCGAGGTACCCGGTGAGCAGCTCAAAGCGCCGGAAACCCTGGGCCAGGAAGATCTGCAGGACGTGCCAGAGGATGGGGCGGCCGCCGATCTCCACCATCGGTTTGGGGATCGATCGGGTGTGTTCCTGCAGGCGAGTGCCCCGTCCGCCGCAGAGGATGACCACCGTTGGCCTCACGCGATGACCCCGCTGGGCCTCATGGCGGCGGATTATCAGGCATCATCCCCAGCGAGTGTCCGAGCTCACCCACCCCGAGGTGTTCAAGGCCTACGACGTCCGTGGCCTGTATGGCGACGAGCTGGACCCCTCGGTCGCCCGCGCCATCGGCCGTTCCTTTGCCCGGGTCATCGGGGCCATGGAGGACAAGCCGGCGTCCGAGCTGCGCCTGGGGCTGGGGCGCGACATGCGCCTCACCGCCCCGGAGATGGCGCAGGCCTACCGCGACGGCATGGTGGCCGAAGGCGCCTCGGTGATCGACGCCGGGATGGTCGGGACCGAGATGCTCTACTACCTCGTCGGCGCGCGGGATCTGGACGGCGGGCTGATGTGCACCGCGTCGCACAACCCCAAGCCCTACACGGGCGCCAAGCTCGTGAGCCGCGGAGCGCTGGCGTTGTCGGGCGACGCCGGCCTGGGCGAGGTGCGCGACCGCATTCTCGACGGGCTCGGCGAGGCGCCGGGTGGCGGCTCGGTCGAGGAGGTCGATGTCTACGAGGTCTTCCAACAGGCCGCCCTGAAGCTCATCGACCAGTCGCTGATCAAGCCGCTGAAGGTCGTCGTGGACGGCGGCAACGGGATGGCCGGCCCGATGGTGGGCCCCCTGCTCGAGCGGCTGGGGCTCGACCTCGTCAAGGCCTACTGGACGCCCGACGGCAACTTCCCCGATCACGAGCCCAATCCGATGCTGCCCGAGAACCGCGAGTTCATCATGCGCGAGGTGGTCACGCGCGAGGCCGACCTCGGCATCGCCTGGGACGGCGACGCGGACCGCTGCTTCTTCATCGACGAGCAGGGCCAGTTCGTCGACGGCGACTTTCTCACCGCCCTGCTCACCGAGTCACTGCTGATCAAGAACCCGCCCCCGCCCCCCCTGACGGTCCTCTACGACGTGCGGGCCAGCCGCGCCGTCGCCGACGTCGCCGAGCGCGGCGGCGGCCGGGCCCTGGTCAACCGCGTCGGGCACGCCTTCTTCAAGACCCGTATGCGCGAGGAGAACGCGGTGTTCGGCGGCGAGGTGTCGGGCCACTACTACTTCCGCGACTTCTACTGCGCGGATTCGGGCACGCTGCCGGCGCTGCTCATCCTGGAGCTGCTCTCCAAGCGCGAGGCGAAGATGTCCGAGTTGCTCGAGCCCTACCGCAGCAAATACTTCATCTCCGGGGAGATCAACAGCACGGTCGACGACGGGGAGGCCAAGATCGAGGCGCTGGCCGAGCGCTACTCCGACGCGCGCCAGAGCCGGTTGGATGGGATCTCCATCGACTACGAGGACTGGCACTTCAACGTGCGGGCGTCCAATACCGAGCCGCTGCTGCGGCTGTGCCTGGAATCGCTCGTCTCGCCGGAGGACATGGAACGCCGGCGTGACGAGGTGCTGGCGCTGATCCGCTCGTGAATCCGCCCCCACC
>JBAQGP010000462.1:0-3519 GCA_049287845.1 Solirubrobacteraceae bacterium
GGCTAACTGGGGAGCGCACACCGTTGACCTCGGGGCTCCCGGCGTCAACATCTACTCGACGCTGCGCAACGCCACCTATGGCTACATCGACGGCGGGTCGATGGCGGCGGCCCAGGTGTCCGGTGCCGCCGCCCTGATTCTGTCGACGGCCCAGATGTCGACGACCGCGCTGCGAGCCGACATCCTCAAGAGCGTCGACGTATTGCCGGCGCTTGCGGGACGAGTGCGAACCGGCGGGCGGCTCGACGTCTGCCGGGCGCTCTCAGCGTGCGCGCACGGCTGTAAGGTTCCGAGGCTCATCGGTCGGACGCTGAGGCAGGCCGCCAGCGCGCTGCGGAGGGCAAATTGCGTGCTCCGGAGCGCGCGGAAGGCCTACTCCTCGCATCTCACGTCGGGGCGGGTGATCGCGCAGAGCAGCAAAGCAGGTAGCAGGCTGCCGATCGGGACGAAGATCAGCCTCGTCGTGAGCAAAGGCAACAAACGCAAGCGCTAGGGGTGGCGCGTGCAAACCGGTGTCACGGCCGGTAGGGAATGGGCCCTGTAGCGCCGGTCATTGCCCGCCCGTGCGCCCGCCGGGCGTCCCGCTAACGTCAATCGGCAGACCCGATGACCGAGCTCACGAGCGATCTCGAGGCCCTGCTCAGCGGCCTCAACGAGCCCCAGCGGGAGGCCGTGACCTACG
This sequence comes from Solirubrobacteraceae bacterium, assembly GCA_049287845.1. Lineage (GTDB taxonomy): Bacteria > Actinomycetota > Thermoleophilia > Solirubrobacterales > Solirubrobacteraceae > Palsa-465. Next base: position 683 of record JBAQGP010000462.1, read on the forward strand.
GGCCCGGGCCGCTGCTCATCCTCGCGGGCGCGGGCTCGGGCAAGACGCGCGTGCTCACTCACCGCATCGCCTACCTGGTGGCCACCGACGCCGCCAAGGCCAACGAGATCCTGGCCATCACGTTCACCAACAAGGCAGCGGGGGAGATGCGCGACCGCGCCGAGCTGCTGGTGGGCCGCCGCGTGCGCGCGATGTGGCTCATGACCTTCCACGCCGCCTGCGCCCGCATCCTGCGCGCCGAGGCCGCCCGGCTGGGCTACACCCGCCAGTTCACGATCTATGACACCGCCGACTCGCGCCGGCTGATCAAGCGCTGCCTCGACGATCTGGGCATCGACCCCAAGCGGTTCACGCCCGGCTCGGTCCACGCCCAGATCTCCGACGCCAAGAACAAGCTGCGCGACTCCGACGCCTACGCCCAGCTGGTCGGCTCCTTCTTCGAGCAGACCGTCGCCGACGTCTACCGCTCCTACGAGCGCGAGCTGCACCGCATGAACGCGATGGACTTCGATGACCTCCTCGTCCGTGCCGTCAACGTGCTGGAGCTGTTTCCCGAGGTCCGCGAGCGCTACGCGACGGGCTTTCGCCACGTCCTGGTCGACGAGTACCAGGACACCAACCACGCCCAGTACCGCTGGCTGCAGCTCCTCGCCGGGGAGCACCGCAACCTGATGGTGGTCGGCGACGATGCCCAGTGCCTGGTCGAGGGCACCCTGGTCACCATGGCGGACGGTGCGCGACGGCCCATCGAGGCGGTTCGTCCCGGGGACGAGGTGCTATCGGCCTATGGCAGCGGAGAGTTCCGGGCCGCCGAGGTCCAGCGCGTCCATCGCTCCGAGCGCTCGGACGGCGTGGCGATCACGACGCGGTCCGGGCGGCGGATCGTGAGCACCCCGGAGCACACCCACTTCGCCGGGTTCCAGCCGGGGCCGCTGCCACGCCCCGGCCAAGCGCGGATCGAGATGTCGCTCTGCGACGGCGCCAACTTGGGCCAGCCTGCCCACGCGGTGCGCTTCGCCCACCCCAACGGCCGTGCCTTCGAGCGGATGACCGCGACGATGTCGGCCGCCGAGAGCGCGGTGGCCCAGCTCTCGCGACCGGAGGGGGATGTGGTGATCCGCCGTACGGCGCGACTGGGCCGCGGCGGCGCCTCGTTGCCCTTCCTCGCGGCGTCCGCGGTCCGCTCGGGGATGGTGATGTTCGACGGGACGGGCGGCTATGACGTCGTCGAGTCAGTGGCGCGGATCACGCTGGACCGGCCGGTGTATGACCTGGATATCGCGTACACCCACAACTTCGTGGCCGGCGGCCTGGTCACGCACAACTCGATCTACGGCTTCCGGGGCGCCGACATCAGCAACATCCTCGAGTTCGAGGATTCCTATCCCGACGCGCATGTGGTCAAGCTGGAGCAGAACTACCGGTCGACGCAGACGATCCTGGATGCGGCCAATGCGGTGATCCGCAACAACCGGGGCCAGACGATCAAGTCGCTGTGGTCAGATCTCGGGCAGGGGGATCCGATCAAGGTGCGCGAGCTCGACGACGAGCATGCCGAGGCGCGGTATGTGACCGGGGAGATCCAGCGGATGGTGGACGAGGGGACGTCGCGGGCGGAGATCGCGGTCTTCTACCGGACCAACTCGCAGTCGCGGGTGCTGGAGGACACGCTGGTGCGGGGGGAGATCGGCTACCAGGTGATCGGCGGCACCAAGTTCTATGACCGGGCCGAGATCAAGGACGCGATCGCGTACCTGACGGTGCTGGTCAATCCGCAGGACGCCGGCGCGTTCACGCGGATCGTGAACTCGCCGCGGCGGGGCATCGGCAACACGACCGTGTCGCGACTGCTGTCACACGCCAACACGACGGGCGAGACCGTGTGGGAGCTGGCGGCCGCCCCCGAGGGGGTCCCCGGCCTGGGCGCGGCGGCGATCAAGTCGCTGCGGCGGTTCATGGGCACGATGGAGGTGCTCGCCGAGCGCGTGTCGGCTCCCACTCACCCGGAGATCGCTGTGCTGCTCAAGGAGATGCTGGCGGAGACCGGCTACCTGGAGGCCCTGGAGAACGAGCGCACGATCGAGGCACAGGGCCGGATCGAGAACCTGGAGGAGCTCGTCAATGTCGCCGTCGAGTACGACTCCGCGACCGAGGAGCCGTCACTGGAGGAGTTCCTGCAGGGGGTCGCGCTGGTGGCCGACGCCGACACGCGCGAGGACGACGAGGGTCTGGTCACCCTGATGACGTTGCACAACGCCAAGGGCCTGGAGTACCCGATCGTGTTCATCATCGGCTGCGAGGAGGGGGTCTTCCCCCATAGCCGGGCGCTGGACGAGGGCGGTCTGGAGGAGGAGCGGCGGCTCTGCTACGTGGGCATCACCCGGGCCGAGCGCGACCTCTATCTGACCTCGGCGCGGACCCGCACGGTGTTCGGGGCGCGCAACTTCGGCGCGCCCAGCCGTTTCATCTCGGAGATCCCCGCCGAGCTCACCGACCGCGAGGTGCAGGCGCCGCGCGGCTTCGGGGGCATGCGCGCGCGAGTGACGTCGTGGGCGTCACCGGGCGCCGCCCCCGACCTGCCGAGTCGCGATCAACCGCCGCCCCCGGCGTTCCGTCTCGGCGAGGACGTCGTGCACGCCGCCTTCGGAGAGGGTGTGGTGACCGGCCTGGAGCCCGGCGGGATCGTCGTCATCCGCTTCAGCGCGAGCGGCACGGAGCGCAAGCTGGTCGCCGATCTGGCGCCGATCTCCAAGCGCTGAGATGCCAGGTGGTGGCCGCGGATCCAATACGGTGGAGCGGTGATGGCGACGGCGACCACCGCCCAGCAGGCCCCCGCC
>JBAQGP010000463.1:0-11091 GCA_049287845.1 Solirubrobacteraceae bacterium
CAGCATGCCCGCCTCGATCAAGCTGCCGTCGCGGCCCGCCACCCGCGCGGCGTCCACAACGCGGTCGACCAGCCCGAGCGCCTCGCGCGCGTCCCCCTCGGCGATCAGCAGGCGGGCGAGGGTGAGCTGGTCGTACTCGGCCAGGTAGCTCGGTGGATCTGCCGGCGCGATCCCGCGCTCGCGCGCCCACGCCCGCGCGTCATCGAGGCGGCCCTGGAGGATTCGCACTCGCGCCCTGGTTGCAGCGATCGGCCGGATGTCGGGGAAGTAGCCGGGCAGGAACAGCGGCTCGGCGTCGTCGAGCATCACGATCGCACCGTCGAGATCGCCTCTCGCCCGAAGCAGCGCAGCCGTGGCGGTGTACCAGCGGTGCCGGTTCTCCAGCAGCGACGCCCGGTCGCCGAGGTCGCGCGCCACCGCGAGACGCTCCGCGGCCGCGTCGAGGTCGCCGTGCTCGCGCAGCACGTCCGCGAGGCCGACGTGCAGATCGCCCGTGCTGGAGAGCACCGGACCCGGGTGGCTCTCGGCTGCGGCCAGCGCGCGTTCGTAGAGCCGACGCGCCTCGACGGGTCGTCCGCGCGCTAGCCACATGTTCGCCAGCACGACGGTCGCGCCCAGCTCGTCGGCAACCATGCCGGCCGCGTGCAGGCTGGCGACCGCCTCGGTGAACGTGTCGACCGCAGTGCCAAGGTCGCCGGCGGCCCATGCCGCCAGGCCGATGAAGCCGGCGGCGGCACCGCGCGGGAAGTGGTCCTCCGGTCCCGCGAGCGCGAGTGCCCGGCGTGCCTGCGCGACCGTGCCGTCGACGTCGCCTCGGGCCTGGGCGACCGAGGCGCGATAGACCGCGACCATCGCTGGGAGGGAGCGAAGCTCGCCGTCCCGGTCCCGGGCTGCCTCGGCCAGCGAGCCCGCCGTCGGGATCGTCGCTGGCGACGCCGTGGAAAGACCAGCCTCGGCGGCGTCGAGCCACGCCTCCACCCCGTCGAAGTCGCCCTCGGAGAGCCGGCTCCACCCCAAGTAAGTGGCGAGCAGCGGCCGGCGACGCACGACATCGTCCGGCAGCGTGACCAGCCAGTCACGAAAGGTGCGGTCCTGCCGTCGTCGGCGCATGTCGGCCAGGGTCAGCTCGACGAGGTCGGCGGTGTGTTCGTCGTCGCCGCTCGCGATCGCGTGCCGTACGGCATCGCCCAGCCGCCCATTCTCGGCCAGCCATCGGCTGGCCGCGGCGTGCAGTTCGCCCACCCGGCCGGCATGCCCGGCAGCCAGACGGGCGCGCAATGCGTCGGCGAACAGGTGGTGGTAGCGATACCAGCGGCGCTCGTCGTCGAGCGGGACGACGAACAGGTTCTCGCGCTCGAGGGTCTCCAGCAGCAGCTGGCCGTCGGAGCCCCCAGTCAGCGCGTCGCAGAGCCCGCCGGTCAGCTGGTCGAGCACGGAGGTGTGGAGCAGGAAGGCGCGTACCTCGTCGGGCTGCCGGCCTAGAACCTCCTCAACCAGGTAGTCGAGGACGAACCGATGGCTTCCGGAGAAGTCCTGGACGAACCCAGCGACGTCCCCAGACCCGTCGGCGGCGCGGGCGTGGGTCCGGGCCGACAGCGCCGCCAGTTGCAGCCCGGCCGCCCATCCCTCGGTGCGGGCCTCGAGCGCGGCCACCAGCGCGGGCTCCAGCGCCAGCCCCATCACCTCGTTGAGGAACACCTCCGCTTCATCACTGGTGAACCTGAGATCCGCCGCCCGCACCTCCACGAGCTCGCCACGCGCACGCAGACGAGACAGCGGGAACGGCGGGTCGGCCCGAGTGCTCACCGCCAGCGTTACCTGCCGAGGCAGGTTCTCCAAAAGGAAGGTCACCGCCTCATGCACGGCGGCCCCATCAATCACGTGGTAGTCGTCGAGCGCCACCACCATGGCACCCGCAAGGACGTCGAGATCGTTGATCAAGCTGACCAGGACGGCCTCCGTTGGCGTGGTAGCGCCGGCCTCCAGCAAGGCGAGCGCGTCGACACCAGCCACAGGTTCGGCGGTCTGAATCGCTGCCACCAGGTGAGTCAAGAACACTTGGAGATCCGCGTCGCCCGGGTCCAGAGCCAACCACGCCACCCCGCACTGCGACGTGCCGGCCGCCGCCAGCCACTGCGCCAGAAACGTGGTCTTCCCGAACCCAGCCGGTGCCGCGACCAGCACCAGCCGCGGCACTTCGCCTCCAGCCACACGCACTTGATCGGTCAGGCGGGCGCGCTGCACCAGCCCGCGACGCGGCGACGGGAGGTGCAGCTTGGTGCCCAGCACAGACATTCGTTCAGCGTAGACGGGCTCTACCCTCAGCGTTTGACAGGGGAGCACCCTCCACTTTCCCGCGCGCGAAGACACGTGATCCACCAGACGCGCGGCGGTTGGAATCGTTAGCTACAGGCTCCTCGGCCGGCTAGCGCCGGTCGAAAGCTGACGATCGCTCTGCTCACCGGAGACGCTCGAGGCTGGCTTGTGGTTGCCACGGTTGGGATCGCCCGCTCCCACGGACACGCCGGACTGCAACGTGGGCGAGGAGCCGCGGCTTTGCGTAGGCAGAACGGTGACGCTCAGCGTCGCCGCCTCGTCCCTCCTTTCGGCGACGTGCGCGTCTCAAGCGCCATCGACCAACGGACGTGGCCAAGGACCCACTGTGTATCCGGCCCGGGGCTCACCGAGGCAGGCCACGTCGCAGATGGGGTGTGCGCACATCTTTCGCACCACCGGGGGCTATTCGAACACACCGAGCGCGCCTGCGGGATCTGGCCGCCATCCACGGCTATGCCGCAGGTCAACGGCCGTGCAGGGGATCGGGCGCAGGACCCCAGTGCCGCGCGCCTACTGCTCAAACGTGTCCCGAACCATGTCCCGAACTCGGCAATTCTGAGGCGAACTCAGAGAACTCAGACAACCTCCGATGCCCCTACAAGACGGCAAATTGCCTGTAAACCGCGACTTTGTAATCAAGGGGTTGGGGGTTCAAGTCCCCCGGCGGGCTCTGTGAAGTAGCTGCAAATCGCCATCTTTACGCTTGACCTACGCGCGCGCCCAAGGAGCAACCACGCCCCCAGTGGGAGATGGGACCGGCCGTAGTCGTGAAGGTGAATGTTGTTTGTCTCGACCGCGTCTGTGGCACTACGGGTTGACGATCTCGGCGGCTGCGGTGAGTGGGTCGATGGTTGCCGCGTCCGCGATGCCGACGCGGTACTCGTCGGTGTTGGTGAGTGGGTGGGTCAGGTTCCGCTCGTAGCGGACTCGCTCGGCCGCAACTATCCGAAAGCCGATCTCGTGCTCGAGCCGCTCGGCGAGAGTCCACAGCCGGCCGGCCGCAGTTGCGTCCTCGTTTCGCGCGGCGACGCAGGCGAGCCCCCCGAGGCAGTACACCCCCAACCGCACGTCTCCCTCCTGCAGGCCGAGTGCGAGCGCCTCACGGTAGTAGCGCTCGGCGGTCGGCATATCGCCCGCGTCGAGATAGAGGTCGCCGAGGCTATGCACCGTGGCCGCACCACTGCCGAGTCCGTTTGCGCGGCGAATCTCGATGGAACGGGCGAACAGCTCGGCGGACCGCTCGAAATCGCCGAGGTCCCGGAGAGCCTCGGCGATGTAGTGCAAGGTGCGGGCGATCCCCAGCGTGTCGTCGAGGCGCTCGTAGATCGGAAGCGCCTGCTCCGCCCATGCGAGGGCGCTCTCCGGGGCGCCGGCGATGAACTCGGCGGTACCGAGGCGAAGCAGCACGAGGGTCTCGCCCCGTTCATCGTCGGCGTTCCGGTAGAGCGTGAGCGCCTCTGTCAGTGCCGCCTGCGCCTGCTGGAGGCGGTCGAGGAACACCAGCGCGTGGCCGAGCCCGGCGAGGGCCCGGGCGCGGTCTCCCGGCGAGAGTGCGGTCGGATCGGCCAGCGCCCGCTCGTACCACCGCTCTAACTCACGGATGCGTCCGGCCCCTAACCAGGGCTTGAAGAGGGCATCGGCGAGTGGGAGAGCGGCGGCGATGTCATGGTCAAGCGCCCAGGCGAGCGCGAGTCCGACATTGGCGGCGTCCTGGCGCAGCCGAATCAGGTCATCGGGCCCCTCCCGGGGATGGCCATCGCCATCGACACCGACCGCGAAGTACCAGCGTGCGTGGCGGGCGCGGATCTCGTCGCGCTCGTCGCTTGAGTCGCGCTCGTCGCTTGAGTCGAACTGCTCGAGTGCGTATTCGCGCGTAGTGTGCAACAGGAAGAGCCGGCCGTTGTCGGCGTGGCGCACGAGGCTCTTGTCGATCAGTGACCGCATCGCGTCGAGATCGGCGTCGCAGATCTGTTCCGCCGCCTCGAGCTCGAAGCTGCCGGCGAACACCGCCAGCCGGGTGAGCAGCCGCTGCTCGGGCCGCGTGAGCAGGTCGTAGCTCCAGGCGATCGTCGCCCGCATCGTGCTGTGGCGCTTGGGGAGGTCGCGGCGTCCGCCGGCGAGGAGCGAGAGCCGCTGCTCCAGCCGGGTGAGGAGCTGCTGCTCGGAGAGCAGCTTGACCCGCGTCGCCGCAAGCTCGAGCGCGAGCGGAAGTCGATCGAGTCGCTCGCAGATCGCGTCGATCTCAGCGCCCGGCTCATAGCCCGGCTCCACCTGCCGCGCCCGCGCGGTGAACAGCTCGACGGCGGCGTGGGGCGACAGCGGCGCCACCGGGTACTCCTGCTCGGCAGCCACCCCGAGCCGCTCCCGGCTCGTCACGATCACACCGCAACCCGGCGCGCCGGAGAGCAGCTCGGCGACCGCGCGAGCTGCCTCGATCACCTGCTCGAAGTTGTCAAGCACGAGCAACAGGGCTCGCCCGCGCAGATACATCGGTAGATCCGCGATGTCGCCGAGCGCCGCCGCGATCGCCGCCGGTACCAGCCGCGCCTCGCTCACCATGGCGAGCGGAACCCACCACACGCCGTCCGGATAGCGGTCAGCGAGACCCGCCGCGAACGCTATCCCGAGCCGGGTCTTTCCCGTCCCGCCGGTTCCGGTCAGGGTGATCAGCCGGCGCGAGTCAGCGAGCGTCATCAGCTCGGCCAGTTCGCGCTCGCGGCCGATGAGGGGTGTCGCCTGCACGGGCAGATGGACATGGCCCGGCGCTCGCCCGTCCGTCGTGGCGCCGGCGGGCGCGGCCGGCTGGCGTGGGCCGGTTCGGAGCAGCGCCCCGTCCTGCGCGAGGATCGCTTCGTGCAGTTGCCGAAGCTCGACCGAAGGCTCGATCCCGAGTTCGTCGACCAGCGCCGACCGTGCGGCACGGTATGCGGCCAGCGCTTCCGCCTGCCGTCCGGTCCGGTACAGAGCCAGCATCAGCTGGCCCCGCAGACGCTCGCGGTACGGGTAGTCGCGCACGAGACGCTCGAGCTCGCCCAGCACCTGCGCCTCCCGGCCCAGCAGCATTTCGACCGCGATCCGCTCCTCCAGCACGGCGGCGCGCAGCTCGCCGAGCCGCGCGATCTCCCCCTGCGCGAACGCGTCGTATTGAAAGTCGGCCAAGACGTCGCCGCGCCACAGCTTGACTGCGCCGTTCAGCGCGGCGAGTGCCTGATCTGGTCGTCCCGCCGCCAGCAGCGATCGGCCCTCGTCGATCAGCCGCTCGCATCGCTGCACATCGAGCTCCTCGGGCCCGACTCTGAAGACGTAGCCACCGGCAGTCGTGACCAGCCGCTCCTCGTCTGGGTCTGAGCGGCCGGCGGCAAGGGCCCGGCGTAGCCGCGATACGTGTACGTGCAGCCCCTTCGCGCCGCTCGCCGGCGGCGCACCCGCCCACAGCTCCTCAACCAGCTGATCGCTCGACACGACCTCGTTCGCCCGCAGCAGCAGCAAAGCAAGCACGGCTCGCGGCATCCGACCGCCCAGGGCGAGCTCACGCCCATCGTCACCGACTGCCTGCAAAGGACCCAGGATCCCGAAACGCATCCGCCCTCGCGACCGTACCGATCGCCGCCGCACGCCGCCGACCGGACGCTGCCGACGGCACCCCACCCGCGGTTGCAATGCCCCGGGTCAGGGCGTCTACCGGACGGCAAGCCGGCTGCAACCCGTGCGGATCACAGTGCCCGCACACAACCCAACTGAGGTCAGTCAATGCATCCCCAAGTCACCCTCCGCGCCGCCCAACAGCACATCGCCGACCTGCACCGAGCCGCCGACCACAGCCGCCTCGTGCACACCGCCACCACCGCCATCAACAGCCAGGCCGTCCCCGCACCCCGCTCCGCCGCCGCCTGGCCTAAACGCACCCGTTGGTCGCAAGCGCTAACTCAAGGGCCGCTGGCCGCGAGCCTCCACGCGTCCTGGCCGGCGCCCGACAAGCCACGACGCCGACGATGGCTCCCACCGCGGCGATAGCGCAGCGCGTAGGCTCGCGGGGGTCAGCCGATCAGCCGGCACCATCTTCCGCTCCGGCCCCTGCGCCCGCCAGGGCGGCCGAGGTGGAGTTTTCTGAGATCAGATGTCCGGCGGCCACCACAGCCGCCAGTGGCCATTCGAGCAATCCGGCGGCGGTCATCGCTCCGATCGCCGCGTACCATCCAAGGCTCCCGCGCGTCGGAGCGCTGAGTTGCAGGTCAACAAGAGGGATTCTCATGGCTGGTGGTTACCCGCTGTCGCAACGAGTGAACCTCAGGGTCTGCGCGCAGCGCCTCCCTGCCGAACCACGAATCTAAGCTCTGGCGGCGTCGGTTTGAGTGGCTCAACTCTCCACGCGAGAGCGAAGTTCGCTCATCACGTGGTCCAGCACGGCGTCGCGGATCTGCTCGTACAGCGGACCGCGGAGTAGCACGCTGAGTCGCCATCCCGGCTTGACCTCGATGACGTACGTGGCGCGGGTCCGGCCGCCACCAACGCTCCGGAAGACCCAGCTGCCGTGCACCGCCTCGAGCTCGCCCTCACCCTGGTGAAACGTGATGCGGTTCGGGCTGGGGAACCCGTAGTTGATCGTGAACTCGGTCTCGCGCTCTCCGACCTGGGCTCGACTGGCAACCCGCACGCCGCGCCCCCGCGCATCTCGCGCCAGGATGGTCACCGCGGTCAGATAACTCTGCCACTCCGGGTAGCGCTCGAAGTCGGTCAGCGCCGCGATGCAGGCGGCCGGCCGGGCCTGAATCATCTCCACGCGCTCGGCCCGCCGCCAGCCATCTCGAACCGCCGCGCCGGTCTCGCTGCTCGCGGAGGGCGCGCGAGGGGCTGGACTCCGTGCGGGCCGGTCTCTCTCCATCAGGGCGAGCACCGAGGGCTCCCCGATGACTGACTGATCAAACTCGAGCAGCAGGTTGCCGGTGCGCTCGCTCAGCCGCACATCGGCTACTCCCGCAGTTGTCCTCAGCCGAGCCAGAAGAGCATCGCTCTGGCGCACACCAGGAGCTTGCAGACGCAGCCTGCCGGGGCTTCGACGCAGGACCCGTACGGGCTCGGCGGCGCTCACCCCTCGCGCCTCGCAACGGCGCTCTGAGCGAACCGCCGGGCGCCGGATCGCTCAGAGCAAGATGCCAAGAACGGCCACCGCGAGTGACGGGATGCCCGCCGCGGCCGCAGCCATCGCCAACCACCGGCTGACGATTGCCAGCGCCCCGAGCGCGAGGAGAAACTCAACCATGGCTCCCACGGTAGGTAGACGCAAGAACCGACTCGTTGCAATGCGGTCATCAACCTGTGAACAACCCGTTACGCAAGCGCTGGCATCGGGCTCGCACCGGGCATCAGGCTTAGCCTGGGGGGCTCTTCGCGTGACGACGCCACGGCGAGCGAGACGATCGTCGCCGCTGCGATCAGGCCGAAGCCAGAAAACGTCGGGAGACCCAGGCCGAGGAACCCTCTCAATCCAGGCAGCACCATCGCCGCCAGGGCGAACCCGCCGGAGCCCGCGATCGCACCGAGAACGGGGCGCGTGAGGCTGTTCTCCGAGCGGCCCAGGCTGACCGTCTGCGCGAGCTGGGTGACCACGATTCCGCCGAACGCGACCGACCGCGCCTGAGGGGGTGTGCCCAGCCTCGTCGCCAGCCCGTACGCCGCGAGCGCCGGGGCAGCGGTCGCCCACCCGCGGCGCAGCACGTCGGCGCGAAGCAAGCGGTCCAGGTCCTGGCCACCCTCGCGGCGCAGCGTCGCGAGGTCGCGATGCTCCGGCTGCTGAGCGGCAACGGCCAGCGCCGGCAAGATGTCGGTGATCAGGTTGACCGCCAGAATCTGGCGGGTGGTGAGTGGGGCGGGAAGGCCGAGCACACTGGCTCCCACCATCATTCCGAGCTCGCCGAGGTTGCCGCCCATCAGCAGACCGAGCGACCGGCGCAGGTTACGCCAGAAGCTGCGGCCTTCGACCAGGGTCTCGACCAGCGTCGCGAAGTCATCGTCGGCCAAGACGACATCGCTGGCTTGGCGCGCGACCTCCGTGCCGTGCAGGCCCATCGCCACTCCCACATCGGCCAGGCGCAGGGCCGGAGCGTCGTTGACTCCGTCCCCGGTCATCGCCACCGTGTGCCCCAGGCTCTGCAGACGCTCGACGATGCGCAACTTGTCCAGCGGCGTGATCCGCGCCACGACGCAGGCTTCGCGCAGCCGGAGATCGAGCTTCTCATCGTCGAGCATCGAGACCTCCGCGCCGGTCAGCAGGTTGCGGGGGGAGATCGCGAGACCGGCCTGTTCGGCCACCGCTCGGGCAGTCGCAGGATGGTCGCCGGTGAGCACGATCACTCGCACACCTGCCTGCTGGCAGCGCGCCACGGCCGCGGGCACGCCGTCACGGAGAGGATCTGAGATCCCCACCAGTCCGAGCGCGACCAGATCGTTAGGGTCCTCCGCCGACATAGAGCCCGGACCTTCAGCGACCATCAGTACCCGTAGCCCTCGGCCCGCCAAGCGCTCGGCCTGCTCGAGCATCTGTCGCCGATCATCGTGGTCGATGGGGACCGGCCGGCCGTCTCGGCGCACCGAGTTGCACCGTTCGATGAGCGCCTCGGCCGCTCCCTTGACCATCAGATCGTTGTCCACGACGCTCGCGTGGAAGGAACGGGCGGGTTCGAATGGCACCTCGGCGCTCCGTGGCGCGCGGATGGCCTGGGCGAGCCCGGCCTTCTCGGCCCCAGCGATCACGGCCAGATCGGTCGGATGCGAGCCCGCGTCCGGCGCGTCGGGATGAGGGCTGGCCAACGCCGCGGTCAGCAAGATTGCTTCTCGCTCGGCACGAGACGCTGGCCGGCCACGGCCGTCGGCCAGAAACGGCTCGACCCCCGTGAGCTCCAGTCGGCCGGCGGTCAGCGTCCCGGTCTTGTCGCTGCAGGCGATGTCGACGCGACCCAGGGCTTCGACGGCCGACAGACGGCGAACCAGCGCGTTGCGACCCGCCAGCCGCCGGGCCACCGCGGCCTCAGACACGCCGGCGAGCAGAGGCAGGCCTTCGGGGACGACCGCGGTGGCAATGCTCGCGGCCAAGGCCAGCTGGGAGGCGATCGGACGTCGCCATATGATTCCCGCCAGGCCAATCAGAGCCGCGCCGCCGGCAATCACCGGCACGCTCTGGCGGACCAGCCGGTTCAACCGGCGGTCGAGCACGCCGCGAGCCGGTTCGATGCTGGCTAGAGCAGCGGTGGTGGCCCCCATCCGCGTTTGAGCGCCGACCGCGAACACCACCGCGCTGGCGGTCCCGACGGTGACGTCGCTGCCTTCGAGGATGACCCGGCTGGCCTCGGTTGAGCCGTTGGCCGCTTTCGACACGGGCAACGATTCACCGGTCAGCGACGCCTCGTCGACCTCCAGGGCTTCTGACGCGATCAGCCGGGCATCGGCGGGCACGCGATCTCCGGTGCCGAGCGCGACAACATCCCCGACGACGAGCTCGCTGGCCAGCATATGGATGGCCTTGCCCGACCGCCGGACGCTCACGGTTCCTGACGCCTCGCGCGCGAGCAACTCCGTGGCCCGGTCGGCCTGATGCTCCTGCCAGACGCCGATGCCGGTATTGGCCACGATCACCGCCGCGATCAGAGCGACGTCAGCGACCGCGCCGAACATCAGCGAGATGCCGGCGCCGGCGGCGAGCGCCGCATTCAGCGGGGAGCGCACCTGATCTCTGACCGCCGCGACGACCGGATTCTCGCGGCGCACCTCGGGCCGCGATACCGCGCGCCGCTCGGCCTCCGCCACGCTCAGACCATCCGCAGACGTGTCGAGCTGACGAAACACTTCATCAAGGTCCGGGCGCCCCCATTGCTCAGGGTCGGGATCAACGAGCCGACGCGCGGCCAGGCCCGAAACCCCCCCGCCGGCGAGACGCAGGCTGGCGAGCCCGATTGCGGCCAGAGCCGCGATGTAGGTGGGCTGGGAGCCGCGGTCCAGGCCCACCGACGAGCGCAGTCCCACGAAGCCGCCGCCCAGGTTGGAGAGCACCGACAGCGTGACCGCGTCGCCAATCGCTGCGCGCCGACGCGCGGCGGCGACCAAAATCGCGCTGACCGCGTCGAGATCGGGCGCCAGCAGGTCGGCGCGAGCCGCAAAGCGTCCACTCAGACCACTGGTCAACGCGATCGCGATATCGGCCGCGGCAAACGCCGACGCGGCGTGCGGGCTATCGGACAGCACGGCCACGAGCTCTCCGGCGAGCTGACATTCACGCACACGCTCGGCTGCCCCCGAGGCGGTAACCGTGAGCTGGCCGACATCACCGATCAGCTGGTCCACCGCTGCCTCGCTCTCGGCCAGCAGCTCCACCGCCACCCCGCGTTGACGGCAGACGTCGAGCAGGCCGAGGGTCCCCTCAGCCAACCGCGGCTGGAGCGTCACCAGACCCAGCGGGCGCACGTCCCCTTCCCGAGTCAACACGAGTACCTGCTGGCCCTCGGCCGGTAGTTCCTCCACCCCCGGAATCGTCGTCGTGTCTGCCCCGCCGAGCCGCATCCGCGAGCGTCCGACCATTGCCGTGGCCGCATCGGCCTCACATCGTGCCTCTCTCGCATCAGCCCGTCCGGCCCGTGGAAACGCCGGTCCCCAGGGCGAACCGCTCGCGGCAGCAATGCCGGAGGCGATTGCCAGGACCTCGGTTTCGTCCACGTCGGCGCGCAGGCTGAGAACCTTGCCGACCTGCAGGCGGTGGTCGGTGAG
>JBAQGP010000464.1:0-4090 GCA_049287845.1 Solirubrobacteraceae bacterium
GGCCGGCGTACCGGCGGGCGCGAAGGCGGCCGGCGGCTCGGACGCGGCAGCGGGCACGGACGTGGGCGAGCTCACCTCGGTGGGCGCCTGGTCGGGCACCAGCGCCGGCGGCTGGTCGCCTTCCGGCTGTACCGCTGGCGGCTGGCTAGGCGGCTGGTCGGTCACTCAGGGGGCTCTTCGCCGAACACACGCATCCAGATCATGGCTGCCACGCGCGTCGACGCGACTGTTGCGAGTGCGCCGAACCCGGCGAGCATGCCCGACCACAGCAGGCGCTTGACCAAAGGACTCTCCAACATCGTGCAGGCATTCAAGCAGACTCGGGGGCGGCGGCGAGTCCCCGGCAGATCATGTCCACGATCATCGACTTGGCGCGCTCGAGCTCCTCGTCGCCCACCGCGGCACTGTCGAAGATCCAGCCCGTGAGCACCTGCTCCACCGAGCCGTAGAACGCCTGGGCCGCGAACTCGGGGGTGATCTCGGTGCGGAAGAGCCCGGCCGCCTGCGCCTTGGCCACGATCTCGGCGATCCCCGCGTAGGCGTCACGGATCTTCTCCAGGTGGGTGAGGCCGAAGGTGTTGGCCGCCCGCGTGACCTCGACGATGATGACCTTCATCAGCTCCGGGTCGTGACGGTAGGAGTCGATGATGAACCCCGCGATCGTCAGCAGCTTGTCCTGCGGAGCGCGCTGTGAGCCGTCGGCCTCGGCGATCGCGGTCAGCATCACGTCCCACCGCTCCAAAAACAGGGTGTCGAGGATCTGCTCCTTGGAGGAGAAGTAGTGGTAGACGAGTCCGTAGGCGACGCCGGCCTCGTCGGCGATGTCCGAGACGCGGCAGGTGTGAAAGCCCTGGCGGGCGAACACGCGGACCGCGGCGTCGAGGATCACGCGCCGCTTGTCGGTCGCCGCTGTCGTCATACGGGCTGCTCCCAGGCGTAGGCCTCCGGCCGGCGGCGGGCCACCGACGGCAGCCGGCGGCGGATGTCACGCAGGTTCTCCAGGTCCAGGTCGGCGACGATCGCGCACTCGGTATCCGGAGCGGTCGCCAGGATCAGGCCCCACGGATCGACGATCAGCGAACGCCCGCCGGAGCGCAGGCCGCCCGGGTGGTTGCCGATCTGGTTGGCGGCGATGACGAAGCACTGGTTCTCGATCGCCCGAGCGCGCACCAGCACCTCCCAGTGATCGCGCGTGGTCGGCAGCGTGAACGCGGCCGGCACGGTGAGCACCTCCGCGCCACGCAGAGCCAGGATCCGGTAGAGCTCGGGGAAGCGCAGGTCGTAGCAGACGCTCATGCCCAGCGTCAGCCCGTCGGCCAGCTCGGTGACCACGATCTCATCCCCGGGATCCTCGGTGGAGGACTCGGCGTAGACCGCCCCATCGACCTCGACGTCGAACAGGTGGATCTTGCGGTAGACGGACTGGATCTGCCCGCCGGGGCCCACGTGCACGCTGGTGTTGAAGCCCTTCTCGGCGTCCTCGACGTGCTCGAACAGCGAGCCGGCGATGAGGTCGATGCCCAGCTGGGCCGCGGTGCGGCGCGCCCATGAGATCGCCTCGCCGTCCAGGGTCTGGGCCCCGGCGGCCATGTGCTCGCGTGTGCCGAGCACCGTCCACTTCTCGGGCAGGACGACCACCTCCGCTCCGCGTGCGGCGGCGTCCCGCACCAGCCGGTCGGCTCGCTCGAGGTTACGATCAGTGTCGTCGGTGGCGTTGAGTTGGATGGCGGCTGCGCGCACGGCGATCCTCCCGGGAAACTGATTGACTGGTCAGTCAGTGGTACACGATACCCGCGAACAGCGCGGTTTGAACGATCGTACGGGTCCGTTCTCCGGTCTTCCGTACCGGGGCGCCTTCGGAGCGACGCGCCCGGCCGCTCTGCGCGGGCTGGCGCTCCCGCCCGGACCGATGCCCGCACGCCTGGGCACGCGCCCGCTCAAGGCGTGGCGCTACATCGGGGTGTACGGCCCTGAGCTGATGATCTGCCTAGCCGCGGTGAGGATCGGCCGGGCTCGTCAGGCGTTCTTGGCGGTGTGGGATCGCGAGGCCCGCCGCCTGCACGAGACCACGTGGCGGGGGGCCGGCGGCGTGCGGCTGGGCCCCGGCAGCGCGCGGGTGACCGATGGGGCCGCCTCGCTGGCGCTGACGTTCGCCGAGAGCGACGGCGTGGAGACCGTCTGCCGCAGCGGCGAGGGTTACGGCTGGACGCGCAAGCAGGGTGGGATCGCGATGACGGGCACGGTGACGCTGGGCGACGGAGAGCCGCGGCCGATCGCGGCGCCCGCGATCATCGACGACACCTCCGCCTACTACGAGCGCCACACGGCCTGGCGCTGGTGCGCGGGTGTCGGCACCGACGCCGAGGGGCGGGCACTGGCCTGGAACCTGGTGCAGGGGGTCAACGACCCGGTCGCGGGCAGTGAACGCACCGTGTGGGTCGACGGCGAGCCGCGCGAGGCCGGCCCCGTCTGCATCGCCCCCGGCCTCGGCGCGGTGGGGGCCCTGCGCTTCCACGCCGAGGCCAGCCGCGAGCACCGCCAGAACCTGGTGGTGGTGCGCAGCCGCTATCGCCAGCCGTTCGGGACCTTCTCCGGGGAGCTGCCTGACGGCACGCTCCTGCGCGAGGGGTTCGGCGTCATGGAGGACCACGACGTGTGGTGGTGATCGGGGTCAGTCCCGGCCGCGGCCGCGCTCTCGACGTAGCGCGGACAGCAGCATCTTGGAGTGCATCGCCCCGATCAGCTCTCGCAGCGGCTCAGCCCCGGAGGCGATGATCTCCACGGCGCGGTCGACCTCCACCTCCCCGGCCAGGCGGTCCAGGAGGACCCGGACCTCCTCGGCCACCAGCGGCTCGAGCGCCTCGCGGTAACGCAGAGTGTCGTAGACGGTGAAGCCCAGCGCCTCTTCATAGCCCCCCGCGCGAAACCGCGAGATCGCCTCGATGATCGCCACGTCGTCGGCGTCGTAGCCGCGCGGGCCGGGAGTCAGGACGTCCAGCTCCTCGAGCCGGTCCAGCACGTTGCGCGGGAGGTCGTAGGTGTCGCGCACGCTGGCGCGCGAGATCCGCCCGCTCTCCCCCACCTCGATCGCGCGCTCGAGGATCCGGTCCTCCAGCTCGATCACCCGGGCCGCCCGCTCGGGGTCCTTGGCCATCATCTCGCGGATCACGCGCAACGGCATGAACCGCTCCTCCTGCAGGCGCTTGATGAGCCGGACGCGCTCGACGAAGCCCTCGGGGTAGTAGGCCATGTTGCGGCTGGTGCGCAGCACGTCGGATTCCGATCCCAGCAGCCCCTCGCGCAGGTAGTGCTTGATCGTGCCCGCGCTCACCCCGGACCGCTCGGCCAGCTCGGACATCTTCAGCCTGCCGTCGGTGGTCGCCATCAGCGCGCGAGACCCAACCCGCTAGCTGGAGACAAACGAGCCGCGTACCGTGTCGGCGACGCCGGCGATGTCACCGGAGGCGTGCAGCGTGGCCAGCTCGTCGGGCGAGTACCCCGCCGCCGCCAGGACCTCGTCGGTGTGCTGGCCCAGCTCCGGCCCCGGAGCCCGCGCGGCATCACCCGGCGTCCGGCTGAGCTTGACCGGCACCCCCAGCAGCTTCACCGGACGCTCCGCTCCGGGCTGGGCGAGCTCGACGACCATCTGCCGTGCGGCCACCAGATCTGACTCCAGCGCCTCGTCGAGCGCCAGCACCGGTTCCAGGCAGCAGTCGTGCTCGGAGGCGAACGCGTGCCACTGCTCCCGGGTGCGCTCACGGAAGATGGCGGCGACCTGTGCGTGTGACGCGGAGTCCGGCGGGTCGAACGCGCAGCCTGAGAGATCGGGCCTCCCCACGCCGTCGCACCACGCCTGCCAGAACTTCGGCTCCAGCGCACCGAGGGTGATGTAGCCGTCGGCGCACTCATATGGCCGGTAGCAGTTGTAGCGGCCGGCCAGGCCCAGGCCGCCCCGCCGCGGCGCGCGCCCGGTGGCGAAGGCCTCGGCGGCCAGCATCGCCAGCCACGACAAGGAGCCGTCGAACATGGAGCAGTCCACGAGCTGACCCTCGCCGGACCGCTCGCGCTCGCGCAGCGCGACGAGAATCCC
>JBAQGP010000465.1:0-1966 GCA_049287845.1 Solirubrobacteraceae bacterium
GTGACTCGCCAGGGCGCGCGGTGGGCCGGCATGCGGACGGCCAATCGGGTTCGCTCGCCGGAGCGCGCCGCCGCGGCGCAGAGTGAGCGCACCGCTGCGCTGGTCAGCCAGCTCGTCGACCAGCTGGGGCAGATGCGTGGGGCGGCGATGAAGGTGGGGCAG
This sequence comes from Solirubrobacteraceae bacterium, assembly GCA_049287845.1. Taxonomy (GTDB): domain Bacteria; phylum Actinomycetota; class Thermoleophilia; order Solirubrobacterales; family Solirubrobacteraceae; genus Palsa-465. Next base: position 163 of record JBAQGP010000465.1, read on the forward strand.
GTGTTCTCGATGGTCGAGTTCGATGGCCTCCTCGAGGACGAGCGCGACGCGCTGCAGGCAAAGCTCGCCGAGCTTCGTGACGACGTCCCGCCAGTCCCGTTCTCCAAGATCGAGCGTCTGCTGCGACACGAGTTCGGAGGGCCGCTCACTCGGGTCTTCTCCGAGTTTGACGAGCGCGCGTTCGCGGCCGCCTCGATCGGCCAGGTGCATCGAGCGACGACGCTCGCCGGCGACGAGGTGGTCGTCAAGGTCCAGTATCCGGGGGTCGCGGAGGCGGTCGAGACCGACCTGCGTAACGCGATGATGCTGCTGCCGCTGGTCAAGCGGCTGGCCCCCGGCCTGGATGTGAGGGCGCTCGCCTCTGAGCTGCGCGAGCGGATAGGCGAGGAGCTGGACTACGAGCTCGAGGCCCAGAACCAGCGGCGGATCGGGCGTCTCCGTCGTGGCCACCCATTCATCTCAGTGCCCGCCGTTCATACCGAGCTCTCGACCCGCCGGGCGCTCGTGTCGGAGTACATCGCGGGCGAGCGGTTCGAGGTGGTTCGCCGGCTCGACGAGCCGGAGCGCGACAGCTATGGCGAGATCGTCTTCCGCTTCTACTTCGGCCTGCTGTACCGCGATCGGATCGCGTTGGGTGACCCGCATCCCGGGAACTACCTGCTGCGCCCGGACGGCCGCGTCGGCTTCCTTGACTACGGGCTGCTGCGCGATGCCGGCGCGGCACGCGTCGTGGCCGAGGGGGCGATTGCCCGTGCCGTCCGCGCCGGCGATGCGGCGGCGCTGAAGTCCGCACTCGTCGCGGGCGGATATCTGCGGTCTGATGGCGCGGAGCTGGTCGACGACGAGCTGACGCTGAAGCTGATGCGTCGCGCGACGCGGTGGTACGCAGTGCCCGGTCAGCGGCGCTTCTCCGGCGAGAACGGCCGCCGCGGCCGTGAGCGCCGGGCGGGGCACGAGGAACGCGACGCCCAGGCCAGAGATCAGATGAGCCAGTTCACCCTGCCGGCCGAGACGGCGCTGATCCGGCGCATGCACGTGATCGTCGGCGTCGTCCTCGGCCAACTTCGAGCCGGAGCCGACTGGGGCGCGATCGCCGCCGAGTATCTGCACGGCGAACCACCGGCCACGCCGTTGGGGGAGGCCGAGGCCGAGTACTTCGCGGCCGCCAGCCTCTCTCACGACCGGTAGTGTCAGCGCGATGCCCCGTGATCCCCGGATCGTCTACTCCACCACCGACGGCGACCTGCGCAAGGCGCGTGACCCCCGTCTCAAGGAGCGCCGCGCCGACGGCAACCGCGTCAAGGTGCGACGCGAGGTCGCGGGCCGTCGCGGCAAGGCGGTGACCACGGTCTCCGGAGTGCCGGTGGACGACGCCGGGCTCAGGGAACTGGCCGGCAGGCTGAAAAGGCGCTGCGGCGTCGGCGGATCGGTCAAGGACGGCGTGATCGAGATCCAGGGTGACCACCGCGACGTCGTGGTGGAGATCCTCAACGGGGAGGGCTACTCGCCCGTCCTCGCCGGCGGCTGATGCGGATCGACAGGTGGCTGTGGACGGCGCGCCTGTTCAAGACGCGCGGACTGGCGGCGGAGGCGGTCAAGGGAGGACGCGTCCACGTCGAAGGTGTCGCGGCCAAGCCGAGCCGGGAGGTCGCGCCCGGCGACCAGCTCGAGATCACGATCGGCGCGGTGCGCCGGACGGTGATCGTCCGCAGCGCGGCCGCGCGCCGCGTGTCGGCGGCCGAGGCGGCCAAGCTCTACGAGGAGACTGCCGAGAGCATCGCGGCGCGCGCGCGCCAGTCAGAGC
>JBAQGP010000466.1:0-1566 GCA_049287845.1 Solirubrobacteraceae bacterium
GTGGTGCACCGTGCCCGGGTCGCCCGCCGCCGCCGCGAGCTCGGCCGCGCCGCCGGTGCGCGGGCCTCGGCCCTGCACTGGGTGCAGGTGACGTCCGGGAAGCTGGCACACCCGGAGCAGTGCCACAGCCTGGAGGAGAAGATCTTCGTGGTCCTGTCGGGCTCGGGGACGCTGCAGCTGGGTGACGAGGAGGTTCCGGTCGGCCCCGGACACGTGATCGGCCGCCCGGCCGGCACCGGGGTCGCGCACACCTTCCGCGCCGGCGACGGGGAGCTCACCTTTCTCGCCTACGGCAGCCTCGAGCCGGGAGACCTCTGCTACTTCCCGCGCTCGGGCAAGATCGCGCTGCGGGGCCTGGGGGTGGTGGCCCGCCTGGAGGCGGTCGACTACTGGGAGGGCGAGGACTAAGGCTGCCAGAATCCCCGTGTGCGCACCGGATCCCCGCCCGTGAGCGACCGATGAGGCGCGCGTTTGTCGTGGTGCTCGACGCCTGCGGTGCCGGCGCCGCGGCGGACGCTGCCGAGTATGGGGACGCCGGTACCAACACGCTGGCCCATCTCGCCGAGCGGCTCGGTGGCCTGGAACTGCCCGCGCTCCAGCGTCTGGGGCTGGGCTCGATCCTGCCGCTCGCCGGAGTGCCGCCGGCTGCCGCGCCGGTGGTGCACGGGCGCCTGGTGCCGCTGGGCCCCGGCAAGGACTCCACCGCCGGGCACTGGGGCCTGATGGGCGTCGCCGCCACCGTGCGGCCACCCACCTATCCCGGCGGGTTCCCGGCGCCGGTGATCGAGATCGTTCGCGCCGCCAGCGGCCGTGGGGTGATCTGCAACCGGCCCGACAACGGCCTGAAGGCGATCGAGGACTTCGGCGCGCAGCACGTCGCGCAGGGAGACCTCATCGTCTACACCAGCCAGGACTCGGTCCTCCAGATCGCCGCGCATGTGGACATGGTCGCCGCGGAGGAGCTCTATGACATCTGCCGGCGCGTCCGCGACGAGATGACCGGCGAGCACGCCGTCGGCCGGGTGATCGCGCGGCCCTTCGCCGGCTCCGACGGCACGTTCGAGCGCACCGACGGCCGGCGCGACTACTCGCTGGCGCCCCCGGCGCGCAGTTATCTGGACGAGCTGCGTGCCCGCGACGTCCCCGTTCACTCCGTCGGCAAGGTGGGGCAGCTCTTCGCGGGGGTGGGCATCGACCTCGAGCATCCCGGCGCCACCAACGAGCGTGCCCTGGACGCGACCTCGGAGCTGATGGCCGAGCTCGACCACGGGTTCGTGTTCACCAACCTGATCGAGACCGACCAGGTCTACGGCCACCGCCACGACTTCGAGGGCTTCGCCGGGGCTCTGCGCCATATCGATGACCGTGTGGCAGGCTGGCTGGAGCTGCTGCGCGACGACGACCTGCTCATCCTCACCGCCGATCACGGCTGCGATCTCACCTCGCCGCGCACCGACCACACGCGCGAGCAGGCGCCGCTGCTCGCCGCCTTCGCCGGCCACCGCGGCCGCCGCCACGACGGGGTGCTGGCCGACGTCGGGGCCAGCGTCCTGGCCTGGCTGGACG
>JBAQGP010000467.1:0-3428 GCA_049287845.1 Solirubrobacteraceae bacterium
CGCGGGGCGCGATACCTACGACGTCGCCGTGATCGGCGGCGGCTTTGCCGGCGTCACCGCGGCGCGGGAATGTGCGTGGCGCGGGCGCCGCGTCGTGCTGCTCGAGGCCCGCGACCGCCTCGGGGGCCGGACGTGGAGCGCGGACTGGGACGGCTGGCACGTCGAGTACGGGGGCGCCTGGGTTCACTGGCACCAGCCGCACACGTTCTCGGAGATCACGCGTGCGGGCCTACGGACGACGCTCGGCCCCGACGCACAGCGCGCCCACTGGCACGTCGGCGCCGAGCGCCGCGTGGGCACGATCGCCGAGCGCGATGCGATCGCGCAGAAGGGCTGGGACCAGTTCGTGCACGGCGTGCGCGAGGCGCTGCCCGCGCCCCACCGGCCGTTGCACGCGCTCGACAGGCTGGCCGCGTTTGACCGTCTCAGCATCGCGCAGCGCGTCGACCAGCTCACGCTGTCCGATGAGGAGCGCGACGTGCTGTGCGCCGAGCTCGAGTCGCTCGCCCACGCGCCGCTGACCGATGCGGGCGCCGTATCGGTGCTGCGCTGGCATGCTCTGTCGGGCTACAGCCTGCACCTCACGCAGGAGACCGGCGGGCGAGTGACGATCGACGCGGGCACCGGCGCGCTGCTCGACTCGATCGCCGATGCCATTCCGTTCGAGCGCCGGCTGAGCACCCCCGTCGCGCACATCGCGACGCGCCCCGGCGGCGTTGAGGTCATCACGCGCGGGGGAGAGGGCCTGCGCACCCGCACGGCGATCGTGGCCGTGCCGCTCAACGCGCTCGGGACGATCGCCTTTGACCCGGCCCTCCCCGAGGACAAGCGGGCGGCGATCGCGCTCGGGCAGGCCAGCCGCGGCATCAAGATCATGCTGCGCGTGCGCGGCGAGCATCTCATGCAGAACGCGATCGCACCCGGGCACCCGTTCGGCTACCTCGATTCAGAAGAGCTTGACGGGGACGGGACCCAGCTCATGATCGGCTTCGGTCCCGACGCCGCGCGCTGCGACGCCGCCGACCTCCCGGCCGTCCAGCACCAGCTCGACGCGATCCTGCCCGGCTACGAGCTCCTCGGCGCGACGGCCCACGACTGGCTGGCCGACGAGTTCTCGCGGGGCACGTGGGCGATCCACCGCCCGGGCTGGTACGAGCACCATCACGCGGCGATGCGCCGTGCTGAGCCCGGCCTCATCTTCGCCGGGTCAGACCTGGCCGACGGGTGGGCGGGGTTCATCGACGGCGCGATCGAGTCCGGGCTGCGCGCGGGCGCGCAGGTCGGGGCCATGTGAGCGGACACCGCGCCCGCGGACGAAATCCCGACCCCACAGAGCACACATCGGCGTGTGAGCGGGTGCGTGCTCCAGAACGGGAGTCATGTTGACGCGACAGAGCACACCGGAGGCCGACCCGGACGGTGTGCTCGGTGCCGTCAGGACCGGAGCGGCCCGTCAGCCGCTGATCGGTACGGACTCGAGCGCGGCCAGCCCGGCCTCCAACGAGTCAGCGAGCTGATCGAGCTCGGGCCGGCCGACGGTCTCGGCGAACAGGTAGGGCAGCTCGACGACCTCGGTGGCGAGGCCCTCGCGCAGGCGGGCGAGCTGTTCGCGCTGGGCCGTCATGCGCGCATGCTCAGACAGCGCGGCGCCCAGCGCGGCGCCGATGAGCGGCTCCTTGGCGCGCCTGCGGGCCTTTGTCAGCGCGGTGCGCTCGCGTGCGGAGAATCGCTGCGGGTAGCAGGCGTTGGCGACGGTGGCCTCGAGCGTGAGCCGGTCCTCGGCCAGCGCGTCGCGCAGCCACAGCGTCTCGTTGACCGGCATCTCCTCCGCGGTGGCGACGGCGATGACCGCGGTGAAGTCGGCATCGGCGATGGTGGCGGCGATGACGCCGGCCTGATGGGCGATCGGCCCGACACGGGCGATCTCGGCGAAGGTCCGGGGGGTGCGCAGGATGCCGACGCCGTGGCCGGCGGCGGGGGAGTCGACGATCACCAGGTCATAGACGTGGCCGCCGTCGCTGCGGCGCTCGTGCTGGGCGAGCTCCCAGAGCTTGCCCACGCTGAGCAGCTCGCGCATGCCGGGCGTCGCCATCGCAAAGGCGCCAAAGAGACGGCTCTGTCCCAGCGCCTGCCCCACGGCCCCCGTCTTCACGCGCAGGTACTCCTCCATCGCGAGCTGGGGATCGACGGAGATCGTGAACAGGTTCTCGGCAAGCTCGACCTCCTCGAAGGGGCGCCCACGCCGGTCAAACGCCTGCCCGACCCGCTCCTGGCTGGCGAGCTCGGCGACGATCGTGCGCAGTCCGCGCCGCGCCGCCACGAGTCCGAGGGCGGTGGCGACGATCGACTTGCCGACGCCCCCCTTGCCGGTGACGAAGATCAGGCGACGCTCGAAGAGGCCGGGCACGACACCAGAACATAGCTTTTGGGGTGGCGATGAGAGCCAAACGCCCCATCGGGCAGAGGATTTCCCGATCCCCGTGCGAATACGGCGCGTATGAGTCCTCGATCGCACCGGAGCCCAAAGACAATGCCCACCTGCAAGGTGATCGCGCTCGCCAACCAGAAGGGTGGCGTCGCCAAGACCACGACAACTCTGAATCTGGCCGTGGCATTCGCCGAAGAAGGGCACCGCGTCCTGTGCTGTGATATGGACCCCCAGGGCAATCTGACGATGTCCCAGGGCATCGACCCCGACACCCTGGAGAAGTCGATGTACGACGTGCTCGTGCACCACGTCTCCATCCGCGAGGTGATCCGCAAGCGCGAGATCGACGTCGCCTGCGCCTCGATCGACCTGGCCGGGGCGGAGATCGCGATGTCGACGATGATCGGCCGCGAGCGCTCGCTGCAGAAGGCGCTCAAGGAGGTCGCCGACGACTACGACTTCGTCTTCATCGACACTCCGCCGAGCCTCGGGCTGCTCACAATCAACGCGCTGACGGCCTCCCACAAGGTCATCGTCCCCGTCCAGTGCGAATATCTGTCGATGCGCGGCCTGATCCAGCTGCAGAACACGCTTGGGATGATCCGGGAGAACCTGAACCCCGATGTCGAGATCGAAGGGATTCTGCCGACGCTCGTCGACCTCCGTACCCTGCATGCCAAGGAGGCGATCGAGCTGTTGGAGGAGAACTTCGGTGACCGCGTGTTCGCGTCGCGCATTCGCAAGACCGTCCGGTTCGCCGAGGCACCGGTGAAGGGGATGTCCGTACTGAAGTACGAGCCCGACGGCCTCGCCGCCCACGCCTACAGACAGCTCGCCAAGGAGGTCCTCGCACATGGCAACCGGTAAGCGCGCGAGCATGCGGGAGGGGCCGCTCGCCGACCTCTTCCGCAGGACGACCGAGGACAACCCGTCCCGGCAGGACCAGCGGGAGCCCGAGGCGGCGACCGCGTCCACGCCACAGCCGGCCACGCCACAGCGG
>JBAQGP010000468.1:0-2013 GCA_049287845.1 Solirubrobacteraceae bacterium
AACTCGTCCAGGGACTCCTCGAAGGCCACCCGCGAGAAGTCGGGCCACAGCTCGTCGCGGAAGACGAACTCCGAGTAGGCGGTCTGCCACAACAGATAGTTGGAGATGCGGCGCTCGCCGCTGGTACGGATCACGAGGTCGGGGTCGTGCATGTCGGGGGCGTAGAGATGGGCGCGGAACTCCTCCTCGGAGCTTCCCGTGAAGGTTCTCGCCGCGTCGAGGATCTCCGCCCGCCCGCCGTAGTTGAAGGCCACGAACAGGGTGATGCGCGCGTTGGCGGCGGTGAGCTCCTCGGCCCACTCCATCCGCTGTACGAGCGACGGTGCCACGGGGGCCGAGCGGCGTCCCAGGAAGCGCATGCGGACCCCCTCGGCGTGCAGCTCGGGGGTCTCGAGCTCGATACGGCGGCCGAACATCTCCATCAGGCCCGCCACCTCAGCCTCGTCGCGCGACCAGTTCTCGGTGGAGAACGAGAACACGGTGAGCTCCTGGATTCCAAGCTGGACCGCATCGCGCAGCCGCGCCTTGACGACGTCGGCGCCCGCCTCGTGTCCGGCGATCACCGGCAGCCCGCGCTGCTGTGCCCAGCGGCCGTTGCCGTCGGTGATGATCGCGACGTATCGAGCCTGTCCACCCGGGCCGCCGGACTGCGAAGGCTCGGCCGACTCCTCCTGTCCGGCGGGGACGGCCACTAGACCTCGAGGATGTCCTCTTCCTTGTGCTTGAGCAGCTCGTCGAGCTCGGCGATGCGCGCGTCGGTGACCTTCTGCAGCTCGACCTCGGCCCGGTGCTCGTCGTCGGAGCCGGCCTCGCCGGCCTCCTTGAGCTCGCGCAGGTCGTGCATGACGTCACGGCGAACGTTGCGGATCGCCACGCGCCCCTCTTCGGCGATGTGCCGAACCACCTTGACCAGCTGCTTGCGCCGCTCCTCCGTGAGCTCGGGCACAACGAGACGGATGACATTTCCGTCGTTCCCCGGGGTCAGGCCGACATCGGACTCCAGGATCGCCCGCTCGATCGCCTTGATCGAGCTCCTGTCATACGGCTGGATGGTCAGCATGCGCGCCTCGGGGGCGGTGATCGTTGCGAGCTGCTTGAGCGGCGTGGCGGTCCCGTAGTAGTCCACGCTGATCCGGTCCAGCAGCGCCGGGCTGGCCCGCCCGGTGCGCACCGAGCTGAACTCGTGACGCATCGACTCCACCGACTTGGTCATGCGCTCGCGGCCGTCGGCCAGCAGCTCGTCGATCATCTCGGATTCGCTCATCAAAAAGACCCTCCGCTCCTCTCAGACCCTGGAGCCGGACACTACCTCAGGTCCCGACGGCGAACCGGGAGAAACGGCGAATGACGATGTTCTCCCGGGTCTCAGCCGACAGCGCCAGCCGGAGCTCCTCGATCGTCTTGCCGCCGTGCTTGTCCTCGTTGACGTGCTTCTGGCGCAGCAGCACGACCTCGTCGAGCCACTTGTCCAGCTTGCCCTGAACGATTCGCTCGCGGACGTTCTCGGGACGGTCGGCGGCCTGCTCGGTGGCGATCCGGATCTCACGTTCCCGATCCTCGGCGGGGACCTCGTCATCGGTGATGGCGATGACGCCCGGCGCCGCGGCGACGTGCAGGGCCACGTCGCGCGCGAACTCGACGAACTTCTCGTTGCGGGCGACGAAGTCCGTCTGGCAGTCGACCTCAACGAGCGCGCCGATCTTGTTGTTGGCGTGGATGTAGCTCTGGATGGCTCCCTCCGAGGCCTCCGCGCCGGAGCGCCTGGCGGCGGACGCCTCGCCCTTGGCGCGCAGGATCTCGACCGCCTTGTCGATGTCGCCATTGGCCTCGGTCAGGGCGTCGCGGCACGCGAGCATGCCGGCGCCGGTGCGGTCGCGTAGCTCCTTGACCTCCTTGGCGGAGATGGCACTCATGACCGCTGGGCCTCCGGATCGTCGCTGGCGGACGCATCGGACGGCGGGGGCTCGGCGGCCGTCGCCTCCGCAGGCGGCGCCTCGGCGGCCGGCTCTGCAG
>JBAQGP010000469.1:0-6499 GCA_049287845.1 Solirubrobacteraceae bacterium
GAGGTGGCGGTGGCCGTCGGGGGCAGCGCGACGTCGCTGAGCCGTGTGGCCGGCCCGGTGCTCGACGCCGCGGCGTTTGAGCGGGCTCTGGGCGTCGTGGCGCGCGAGCCCGCCACCGCGGTGGCCACGCGCTTTCTCATCGACCCGCAACGCGCACGGTTGCTGCCCGCCGGGCTGCTCATCCTCCAGGGCGCCTCCGGGCTGCTGCAGGCGACGATCCAGGTCGGCCGGGGTGGCATCCGCGAGGGCGTGCTGCTAGAAGCACTCCGAGCGTGACCGCCGACCCCACCATCCCACCCCGCGAGGCCATCGCCGCAGTGCGCGTCCGCGCGCCGACGCGCGGCAACCGCCGGTTGGAGCGGTTTCTGGCCGCCGCCAACTCCGACGACCAGCTCAAGGCCTGGTGGCATGTCTCGGCGGTCAACGCCACCCGGCGCCTGGGCATGTCCGACCACAGCTGGGTCCACATCCAGATCGTGCTCAACATCGGCCTGCGGCTGTCGCGACTGCTCTTTCGTCGCGGGGTCACGCCCAGCGTCGTCGCCGATTTTGGCATGACCGAGCGAGACGCCGAGGTGGTGGTGGCGGCAGGGTGCCTCATGCACTGCGTCGGCATGTCGATCCACCGCCGCGACCACGAGCGCTACAGCCTCTTCCTCACCGCCGACAAGCTCGGTGCGCTCCTCACCGACGTCTACGAGGAGCCCGAGCGCTCGATCATCGTCGCCGAGACGCTGCACGCCATCATCGGCCACCGCTCAGACGGCGCCCCGTTCACCGTCGAGGCCGGGATCGTGCGCGTCGCCGATGCGCTGGACATGGCCCGGGGCCGCTCGCGCATCCCCTTCGAGGCCGGCCAGCAGAACATCCACTCGATCTCGGCCTACGCCATCGATGAGGTGAAGATCAGCCCGGGACGCGACCGGGCCGTCCGAGTCGAGATCGCGATGTCCAACAGCGCCGGGATCTTTCAGGTGGATGAGTTGCTGGCCGAGAAGCTGCGCGGCTCGGGCCTGGAGCAGCACATCGAGGTCATCGCGCGGATCGACGCCGAGCACGAGCAGCGGCTGCTGCAGGTCTACAAGTTGTAATGGCCGATCCGGGAGAACAGGACGACGGGGGGGCGTGCGCGTCGTCGGATCGCGCGAGGCCGGCGGCTGGGCGCACGACCGCCGGCGCCGGTGTGCTGGTGGCAGTGCTTCTCGTGGTGCTCATCGTCTACGGCGGCTATGGCCGGCACTGGCGCTGGATCGGCGTCAACGGCAAGACGGCGACCCTGTGGGACTGGCTGCACCTGCTGCTCCTGCCCCTGGCCGCGGTGGTATTAGCGCTGTGGCTGCGCCATCGTCCACGGGTGGGCGGCGCGGTGGCGGCCACCATCACCGTGGGGGCGCTGGGGTTCGTGTGCGTCGTGCTCGCGGGCTATCTCGTGCCCTGGGCGTGGACCGGATTTCGTGGCAACACGCTGTGGGACTGGCTGAACCTGGGTGCGCTGCCGCTGGCGGTGGCGTTGGCCCCGGTGCTGGTGGAGCTGCGGGCAGAATGGGGGCGCCGGCACGCCGTGCTGCTGGCGGTGGGGCTGGGAGCGTTCGTGGCGCTGGTCCTCGCCGGCTACCTGGCCCACTGGCGGTGGACGGGCTTCACGGGCAACACCGTGTGGGATTGGCTGCATCTGCTGCTGTTGCCGTTGCTCGTGCCGGCCGTGGTCGTCCCCGTGCTGCGGCCGGTACTCGCGGAACGCTTCCGCGGCCAGAGCGTCGACGACAGCGTGTAAAGCTCGCTTGACATCTGGTGTAAAGTTGGCTTTACACGATGATGCGAAATCTCATACGAGAGATGCGAACGGAGCGGGGCCTGTCCCAGGGGGAGCTGGCGACCGCAATGAGCGTGTCGCGCCAGACGATCAACTCGATCGAGCAGGATCGCTACACGCCCTCGTTGGCGCTGGCGATCGGGCTGGCGCGGTTCTTCGGTTCCACGGTGGAGGAGGTATTCGATGCGGATATGTAAGAAGTCGAAGTGGACGCTCCCGGTGTTCTCATTGGGGCTCGGCGCGGTGGTCTGCGCCATTCTGACCGTCGCCGGCCGCCTGGATGACGGGCTGTGGTGTCTGGGAACGATGGTGATCTTCGCCGCGGTGTTCGCCTTCGGTGGACGCAGCGAGACGATCCGCGGCCTGCGCGGCGACGGACGTGACGAGCGCTTCCATGCCATGGATACGCGCGCGACACTGGTCTCGGGCATGGTGGTGATGATCGCCGTCGTGGTCGCTTCGCTCGTCTCGGTGGCCGACGGCCACAACGGGGCGCCATATAGCTGGCTGGGGGCGCTGTTTGGGCTGACGTACCTGGCCAGCATCGCCTGGCTGCGCATCCGCGGCTGACGCCGATCGCCGCGTTGGGCCCCCCGAGGGCCGGGGTGGCGGGTGCCCTCGATCTACCAGCCGCCGCGCCAGTCCGCGCTGGCCTCGCGAGCCTTGATCGCGTCGTCGCGAGCATGCTTGCGCCTGTCCAGCCGCCACTGGAGGATGGAGAACAGGGCGATGAGCACGGGGAACAACACAATGACGGCGAACATGACGTCGGTGATCTGCAGATCGCTGGTCTCTCCGAACCAGCCCTGACCGCCGTTCGCGTGGGCAAACGCCGCCGGCGCGGACGTCAGCAGGGCGCCCAGGACCACCGTCAGCATGATCATGAATCGGCCTCGACGCATCGCTGGAAGCGTACCGCTTTGTCAGGCGACGGGGACGCTCTGGGCCGCCGTCACCGCCGCCAGCGCGGAGACGAGGGCGAGGTCGTACTCATCAGCCCGGTCGGTGACGTCGAGGTGGTCGATATCCACCTCGAACACGGTCGCGCCGACCGCCTGGGCCAGCTCGCGTTGCTTGGCCGGCGCCACCATGTGATCGCGACGGGTCAGCACCATCGCCGTGGGGATGCGCGTGAGCGAGGCCAGCCACGGGCGCGAATCGAAGCGACCCAGCTCGCGCCCGGCCTCGGCGACGTCGCGGGCCTCGTGGCGCATGAGCTCGGACAGCCACCAGGCGGTGCGTTCGTTCAGGCGGATCTTGGCGCTGCGAAATGCGCTGCGGTAGAACTGCCGCGGGGCGAGCCCAAGGGTGAGCCCGACGACGCCCATCCACTTCCAGATCCGCCGGGTCTCCGGGTCCTGAAAGTGCTGGCAGGTGCCGCTGAGCACGAGCCCGCTCATGACATCGGGGTGGTCACGGGCCATGAGCTGGGCGATGGTCCCGCCCATCGAGTAACCGACCACGATCGCCGGGGCAGCGCCGAGCTCGCGCAGGATCGCGGCGGCGTCCGCGGCGCAGTCCTCCAGCCGGAACGGCGCCATGGCTCGCAGGCCGCGGCCGTGGCCGCGGTGGTCGACTGCCAGTACCCGGTAGCCCGCGTCGACAAGGGCGTCGTAGGCACCGTGCCAGTTGAGGTCGGCGGTGACCATCCAGCCGTGCAGGAGCAGCACGGTGGGCCGGGGCGGGTCGGCCTCGCCGCTGTCGCGCAGGAAGAACTCGCCGCGGCCGGGCACGATGATCGTCCGGGCCGGCAGCATCTCGCGCGGGGGGACGGGCGAATAGGACTGACGGCGGGATCGGCGCACCCGGGCCATGGTATCCGCCGCCGCCCGGGTGCCCACCCCCACCCACCCGCCTCCTACCATCAGCCTCGTGGCTGTCGTCATCGCATCGGATCTGGGCAAGGACATCGCCGGCGAGCCCCTGCTGCGGGGGATCTCGTTCAAGCTCGAGCGCCGCGACCGCATGACCCTGTCGGGCCGTAACGGCGCCGGAAAGACGACGCTCCTACGGATGCTCTCGGGCGAGGCGTCGGTGGACTCGGGTGAGCTGGTGCTGGGCAAGGGGGCCAAGGTCAAGCTCCACGACCAGCGTCCGCCGCGGGACCGGGGCCTGAGCCTGCGTGACTACATCCTGTCGGGGGCCCCCGAGCTGGTGGCGATCGAGCAGGAGCTGGCCTCGCTGGAGGCGGCGATGGCCCAGGGCGCGCACGACGAGGCGACGCTCGGCCGCTACGCCGAAGCGCAGGCGGCCCTCGAGCACGCCGGCGGCTACGCGTGGCGTGAGCGTGCGCTGGCCACCCTGCACGGGCTCGGATTCCACGACGACAGCGACCTCGATCGATCGCTGGAGACGTTCTCCGGCGGCGAGCTCACCCGCGCTTCGCTGGGCCGGGCCCTGGCCGGCACGCCGGACCTGCTGCTGCTCGACGAGCCCACCAACCACCTCGACATCGGCTCGCTGGAGTGGCTTGAGACCCATCTCGTCTCACTCGACGCCGCGATCGTCCTCGTCGCCCACGATCGCTGGTTCCTGGAGTCGGTCGGCACCTCGGTGCTCGAGCTCGAGGCCGGACGGGGGAAGTTCTTCTCGGGCACCTGGCACGAGTGGCGCAAGGAGAAGGCGGCGCGCGAGCTGGCGCTGGGGCGCGCGATCGAGCGCCAGGAGGCCGAGATCGAGCGCCTGGAGCGATTCGTGACCCGGTTTCGCGCGGGGACGCGCGCCCGCCAGGCCCAGTCGCGGGTCAAGAAGCTGTCGAAGATCCAGCGGCTTTCGGGAGACCCGGCCGACGGCGCCGCGCTCCAGTTCGCGTTCAAGCCGCCCGAGCGCAGCGGTCGCGTGGTGTTCGAGCTCGAGCACGCCGAGCTCTCGGCGGGCGACAAGAAGCTCCTACACGATGCGGAGCTGTGGCTGGAGCGCGGCGAGCACGTGTCGCTGGTGGGGGCCAATGGGACGGGGAAGACGACACTGATCGAGACGCTGGCGGGCCGGCGAGAACTGCCGGCGGGCAAGCTCCTCACGGGCCACAACGTCAAGGTCGGCTACCTCTCCCAGCACGCCGAGGAGCTCAACGCCGGCACTGCGCGCACCGTGCTGGAGGCCACGCAGCGCGCCTCGGGGCTGACGCCCGCCAAGGCGCGCGCGCTGCTCGGGCGGTTCCTGTTCTCCGGCGAGGACGCCGAGAAGCCCCTGGATGGCCTCTCCGGGGGCGAGCGACGCAGGCTCTCGCTGGCCGTCCTGGTCCACTCCGGGGCCAACGTCCTCATCCTCGACGAGCCGACCAATCACCTGGACCTCGAGAGCCGCGAGGCGCTCGAGTCGGCGCTGCGGGAGTTCGCGGGCTCGCTTCTGCTCGTCTCGCACGACCGGGCGCTGCTGGACGCGATCGGGACGCGCACGATCGCGCTGGAGGACCAGGCTCTGCACAGCTACGTCGGCGGCTGGCCCGAGTACCTGCGCGTGCGCGAGGAGCGCGCCAAGGCGCCGCCGCCGGCCAAGGCGAAGGGTGCGTCGCCCAAGGGAAACGGGAACGGCGGGGGCGGCTCGGCCGGCTCGCGCGGCGCCAAGAAGCACAATCCGCCCACGGCCAAGTCCAGGCGGGCTGCAGTGGGCCTGGAGGCCGAGATAGAGGCCTCCGAGGCGGCCCTGCGGGCCATCGAGGACGAGCTGGCCGATCCCGGCGCATGGGCGTCGCCCGAGGCCACGGCACGGTCCTCGGCTCGCCACGAGGAGGCCAAGCGCAAGGTGGCGGAGCTCTATGAGCGCTGGGAGGCCGTGGCCGGCTGACCCGGCGGGGCGCCGAACGCGGCCGGGCTGCGCTCGATCGCCGTGGCGGGCGCCGGACGCCACACTAGACTCAAGACCAATGCCCCAGCCCCTCCCGGCTTCGGCTCCGCGTATCGCGCTGATCGACGACGACAGCGGGATGAACACCGTGTTGGACCGCCGCTTTGCCGCCAACCGGTGGGACAGTCAGGTGATCGCCTACGCCGCGGACCCCGATCAGCTCAGCGCGCTCAAGCTCCACGCGCTGATCGTCAACCCGGCGATCACGGGGCTGGGCTACATCGAGTGGGTCGCCGAGCGGCTGCCGGGGCTGGCCCTGCTGGTGTGCAGCCGTCCCGCGCCCGTCGCTGACCGGGTCCGCGCCCTCCGCGCGGGCGCCGATGACTGGGTCACCAAGCCATGTCATCCCGAGGAGCTGGTCGCCCGGATCGAGGCGGTGCTCCGCCGTCGGCGGGCCGGTGAGCTGTTCGACGCCGACGAGATCGTCACCGCCGGTGGGCTGGCCATCCGGCCCGACCGCTTCGACGCCTATGCGAACGGCACACCGGCGACGTTGTCGCGCAAGGAATTCGAGCTGCTCGCCCAACTCGCCGGCGCCGGCGGCCGGGTGCTGGAGCGCGAGGAGATCTACCAACGCGTGTGGGGCTACACGATGGCGCGAGGCGATCGTTCGGTCGATGTGTTCGTACGCAAGCTGCGCCAGAAACTCGAGGCGATCTCGCCGGAGTGGCGCTACGTGCACACTCATTTCGGGGTGGGTTACCGGTTCGCCGCCGAGCGCGCGGACGGGACACGGTCGGCGCCCGACCCGGCTGCTGACCCCTCCGCGCCCGCGGAGACCGAACCAGCGGCACCGCAGCCGACGACGGGCATCGCGGCGCGGCGTACGCTGTCCGTATG
>JBAQGP010000470.1:0-27162 GCA_049287845.1 Solirubrobacteraceae bacterium
GCTGTGGCCTCAGAATTTCGCTGACGGCGCATGCGCGGAGTCAGACTTTCCGGAGACCTACTCTTCGCTGAACGGTGGGAGCCTCGACAGCGGAGAGATCTACGCATTTGCCCACTACGGCCCGCAATCGGGCTGTCTGAGCACTACGCGGACCCAGGACAGTTGGAATACGCCGATTGATCTCAGCCAGTGGCACGTGTTCACACAGGAGTGGGGCCCGGGCTACCGCTCCTACTTCATCGACGGAACGCACGTCTACACCACGACCAATCAGGTGTGGTCACAGCCAGAGCGCTGGCAGCTTCAGATGGAGCCATCCCCGTCGTCCCAGGTCCAGAAGGCCGGCGGTAGCGGCCATATCTACATCTCCTGGGTCTGGATCGGCACGCCCGGCTAGCGACCCAGGGAATCCGCGCTGGTCGGCGCCGCTGCACGGGTGTGGTGCGCCGAGCGCCCATACGCCACGTGAAACCCCGGCGACGGGATTTAGGTTGAGCGAGTCCTTCGCTGACGATGCGATCGTCCGGCTGACCACCGCTGGACGATCCCAACGCCCACGGACGCGATCGCCAACTCGCCCAGGTGGTCGCACTCGGTGCAGTTGCCGTCGTGGCTCGCGCGTGGGGTGTGATCTCGCGTAGGTTACGGATGTGGATGTGGATGCGTTGCGGGATGAGGCGACCGAGCTGCTGCGTGCATTGCTCAGGGTCGACACGTCGAATCCTCCGGGGCGCGAGACTCCCGCCGCTCGGCTGCTGCGTGACTACTTGGAGGCCAACGGCGTCGCATGCGAGCTGGTGGCGCGGGATCCGGATCGGGCGAATCTGGTGGCGCGGATCCCCGGTAGCGGCTCGGGTCCCTCGCTGATGCTGCTTGGTCACACTGACGTAGTTCCTGCGCAGGCGGACGCTTGGACGCACCCGCCGTTTGCCGGCGTGCTGGACGAGGCGGGGTATGTGTGGGGTCGCGGGGCGTGCGACATGAAGAATGAGACGGCCACGCGAGCGGTGGCGGTCGCGGAGACCGCTCGTTGTGGGGTGCCGCTGTCTGGCGATCTGGTGTTCGTCGCCGAGGCCGATGAGGAGGATGGGACTGACCGCGTGGGCATGTCGTGGCTGGTGGATGAGCGGCCGGATCTGGCGACGGACTACGTGCTGAACGAGGGCGCCGCCGAGAGGCTGCTGCTCGATGATGGACGGACAATCGTGACGCTCAGTGTGGGCGAGAAGGCCGCGGCAACCGTTCGCGTCACGGCGCTGGGTACCCCTGGGCACTCGAGCAGTCCCTATGGCGTGCGCCATGCCGTGGCGGCGCTTGCTGAGCTGATCGGCCGGCTGGTTGACCATCGCCCACGCCGTCGACTCCTACCCGCGACCCGGGCCACGCTGGAAAGCCTCATCGGCCCCCTCGGCGAGGATCTCGATGCTGACATTGCACGGGCGGGGCAACTGCATCGCGCCTTGGGTGATCTCCTTGAGCCGTTGTTTTGCACGACGATCGCCCCGACCCGGCTGCACGGTTCTGACGCTCTGAACGTTCTGCCCGCGCGCGCCAGCGTCGACTGCGACTGCCGCGTGCTTCCGGGAACCTCGATCGACGCCCTGCTGGCCGAACTGCGCCAGGCCCTCGGGGACGATGTGCCGTATGAGCTCGACGTGCTCGAACCCCTCAGCGGAGGGACGCTCTCGCCGATCGCGTCGCCCCTGTTTGATGTCTGCCGCGCCTTCATCCAAGCACACGACCCCGGCGCCATCTTGCTGCCGACGCTGTGCAGCGGCTTCACAGATTCGCACTACCTGCGCGCGGCGTTTGGCTCGGTTGCATACGGGTTCTGGCCTCTGCGAACCACGCCCTACGCCATCGCCGCGGCGGGCGTGCACGGCCACGATGAGCGAATTCACGTCGACGATCTGGGCTACGCCACCATGTTCCACGTCGAGGTCTGCCGCTCGCTACTGACCTGACGCGGTGGCGATGACGGTCGCCGCGCCGCGGCCGATGGGCGGCGTCGGAGTCGCTCTGCCGCCGGCGGCGAGGCCGGTGAGCGAGAGCGCTAGGCGGGGTGGCGACCGATCATGAACTCGTTGTCGGGGTCGTCGGTGACCGGGAGGCCCGCCGCCTGGAGTCCGCCACGCAGCGAGCGCATGAAGCGGTCCGGGATGCGCATCGCGGGCGCGCGCAGCGGCCCGCCGTTGTAGCCGGCCAGCCAATCCTGGTACTTCCACATCGTCCGGTTGAGGACCGTGGTCCCGCCGATGTAGGCCTGCGTCGCCGCGCCAGCGGCCTGACGAGCGGGCTGAACGGACCAGAAGCGCTCCATCGCCTCCTCCCAGCGGCCGGTACGCGCCAGCTCAAACGTCGTGGGGTACCAGTCGCTCATCCACTGGGTGTTGCTGGTTCCCGAGAACTGAAGGTCCATGACGCTCATGAGCGGGATGGCGTCGGCCTCAATCGGACAGCTGATGACCACCTCGTCGCGGAAGTGGTGATACATCTCGCAGACCCCAGCCACGAGCGGGAAGCCCTGCTCCGCCTTGATGGCGACGATGTTGGGGAGCGTGTCGAGCACGCGGCGGACGAACGGCACGGGCATCCCGGCGGGGTGAAGGCGCTCAAAGCCCCAGGCCGGCAGGCCGAAGAGCATCACGCCCAGGTCGGTGGCCTCACAGACCGTGCGCGTCCAGGCATAGATCTCATCCATGGTCGTGGGCCAGAACTGGGGCGGGTAGGCCAACAGGACCAGATCCGCGCCCTCGCGCTGGGCCAGACGCAGCGACTCGACGTTGTCCTCGAGCGTGCCGAATGCCGCGTGCGCGAACAGGCGCAGGCGCCCGCCGGCGGTCTCGCGCGCGATGGCCGTGAACCGTCCCGCCTCCTCGGGCGTGATCGCGGTCTCGGTCATGAGGAGCGTGTAGGTGAAGCCGTGCTCGATCACGCGCTCGATGTCGTGGCGGATCGCGTCCTCGTTGAGGCGCTTGAGGTCGGCGGTGAAGGTGGGGATGGTCACCGCCGAGCATCCGGTGAGATGCTCCCGCGCCCACGAGCGGGCCTCGGGCTTGCTGTAGTCGGCCATGGCGCTCCTAGTGCTTGGTGTCAAATGCGATCGGCAGGGGAACCGTCAGTCCCGCCTCCAAGGCGCGGCGCACGATGACCTCGGCCACCACGACGTCTTGAAGGCCGCCGCCGACGGACTTGAACATCCGTCGCCGGGTGCTGGGCAGCCCCTCGTCCAGCGCCCCGCTGAGCAGCTCGTGCAAGGAGAATGTGCGTTCACTGAACGCAACGCCGGCCCGCGCCGCCTCCAGCATGTCGCCCGTCTGCTCCACCACTTCGGCGACGGCGTCGCAGACGATCACATCGCAGGCCTGCACGACGCTGACGTCGATCTCGCGCTGGAATGGCACGGTCGAGCCGATGGAGACGACCGTCGCCGTCGGTTCCAGCCACTCGCCGAAGAGGATCGGCGCCTCGCCGCGCGACCGCGCCGCGGCCAGGACCACGGAGGCGCCGGCGACCGCGGTGCGCGCGTCGTCGACCGCACACGCGGCACAACCCAGGTCGGCCGCGGCCGCTGCAGCGAAGGCCTCACGGCGCTCTGGTGTCGGGCTGAAGACGCAAAGCCCATCGATCGGCCGCACGGCGGCGAACGCGCGGACATGCCGGGTTGCCTCCAGACCGCTGCCCAGTACGCCCAGCCGCACCGGCCCGGGTGGCGCCAGGCGATCCAATGCCGCGGCCGAGGTCGCCGCCGTCCGGAATGCCGTGACCTCGTGCCCGTCGACAAAGGCCGTAATGCGACTGGTCTCCCGGTCCCAGAGGACGATCACGTACTCGACGCCCGGCTCGGGCGCGGACGGCGCCATCGCCATGAGCTTGGCGCCGAAATACCGGCCTCCGCTCGGCAACGCCGGCAGCAGCCGCAGCCATGCCCCCTCATCGTGAGCGACGGTCCGCGGCGGGACTGCCTCGGGCGCCGGATCGGCGGCGTAGGCCGCGGCCACCGCCTCGATTGCATCCGGCCATGAGAACACGCTCGAGACGACGGCCGAGGAGACGAAGAACGGGGGCGGTGCGGTCATCCGCGCGAGACTTCGTGTGGCGTTCGCCACCGCGCCTCCAGCGCGGCGAAGCGTGCTTCGATGTCTTCGCGCGAGAGCACGAATTGCTCAGTGCGGCCATACCCGATCACGTCGCCGAGCTCGCTGCGCGCCTCACAGCGCGCCGCGACACGCCGACCGTCGCTGCGCTGCGGGTCATACGACGAGGACACAGTGACACGCATCCCCACCAGTGCGGAGCTCACGTGCCGGGTCTCGACCAGGTGGCCGATCCCCTCCTCGCCGTCCTCGAGGCACGACAGCAACAGCTTGCGGCTGACCTCCTCCATGTGCTTGGCGAGCGAGTAGGTCGCGTAGACGGGGTGCACCGGCCCCAGTTCATCGAACCTCACCGTCATCTCGGGGGTGACGATGACGCTCAGGTGCGCGCTCATCCCCGCGCTGAGCGGTTTCACGACCGGCCCCTCCAGGCCGGGACCGGCGGACTCACGCGGCGGCGACGCACCGGTTGCGCTGTGTGCCCAGGCCGGTGATCTCCGCCTCGATCTGGTCGCCGTCGCGCAGGAAGCGACCGTAGTGGGTTCCATTGCCGGCCGGCGAGCCGGTCAAGACCAGGTCTCCGGGCAGGATCTCCGCCTGCTCAGAGGCGTACGCGATCAGGCTGGCCACGTCGAAGACCATGTCGCGAGTCGATTCGTCCTGCAGCGTCTCGCCGTTGAGCCGCAGCGTGATCTGCAGGTCCTGCGGGTCCGTCACGAACGCCGCCGGGACGACATTCGGTCCCACCGGCTTGTAGGTGGGCGACATCTTCCCGCGCAGGAAGTCCACGCCCATCGGCCCCGCGTCGGTGCGGCGGATGAGGTCGCGACAGGTGAGGTCGTTGACGATCGTCCAGCCAGCGACGTGATCGAGGGCCTGCTCTCGCGAGACGTTACGAGTGCGGCGGCCGATGACCGCCGCCAGCTCCAGCTCCCAGTCGCTCTGCTCACTGTCATGGCGCAGACGGATGTCGTCGTCAGGCCCACAGATCGATGACGGCAGGCCCGTGAAGACGAACGGCACCCCGGAGGCAGCGCGCGCGTCCATCATCTGGGCTGCCTCTTCCCGGATCTCGTCCTCGGTCATGTCCGGCCGCGACCCCGTGCCCTGATCGACCATCAGCTGGATGACATGGCTGCGGTAGTTCATCCCGGCGAGGAACACCTGCCGAGGTGCCACCGGCACCAGGCGCGTGAGGCCGTTGCCCAGCGCCGGTGCGGCCTGGGCGCCGTCGGCGAGCGCGGATGCGATCGCCTCGACGTGGCGGTCCCAGTCGGCGAACAACTGCCCCAGGTCACCGCTCTCGTCGATCCCTGCGAGGAGCGCACCCAGCCGGTATACGGCGTCTCCCTGCACCACCGCCAGAAAGGGCTGCTCGCCGTCGCTGACGCGAGCGAAGGCAAACGCTGCATCGCTCATCGCGCGACCCTGGGACGCAGGTGCGCGGTCCACCGGCCCAGCAATGCATCCAGCTGGGCGGCGTCGCCGGCGACCCCCAGGAGGTAGCGGTCAGGCCGCACCACCACCCCCGGGACGTCGTCATGGCGGGCGCGCAGCTCGACGCTCGCCGTCGAGTGTGGAGCGAGGACATGAAACCACCGATCGTCGGCGAGGGTGCGGCGGGTCTCATCCGACAGGTCCGCCTCAAGCTCCGGCGACATCACGACCAGGAACCGCCAGCCGGTCTCGTCGTCAAGGCGGCCCCCGCCCTCCAGCATCGCCTGTCCGGAGAGCACACCCGCCGGCGGGGGCGCATCGCCCTGGAGCCCCGGGCCCAGTGGCGGAGTCTCATCCGTGTAGGGGATCGGATGGGCAAGCATGTGGGCGTCGCGGCCCGCGGCCACCTGCGGATCGGTCGTGTTGATGACCTTCGAAAGCTCGGTGGCGATATTGATCCACGCTCGCGCATGCTCTCTGCGCTCGCTCTCGTAGGTGTCCAGCAGAGAATCGTCTGCTTCACCGGCAACGACCGCAGCAAGCTTCCAGGAGAGGTTGATCGCGTCACGGACGCCCGAGCACAACCCCTGGGCTCGCAACGGCGGCTGCAGGTGCGCGGCGTCCCCCGCCAGGAAGACGCGACCTGACCGCCACCGCTCGGCCAGCGATGACCGGAACTTGTAGACCGCAGCACGGTCGATACGCACGTCATCGCGGGTGGCAAAGCGCGTGATGAGGTCATAGGCGCCCTCCGGGGTGCCGACCCGGTCGCGGTCATCCTCGGGGAGCACCATCATCTCCCAGCGCAGCCGGGGGTCGCGCATCGGGACGAAGAAATGCGGGCGACTCGGCCAGCAGTAGCCGATCATGATGTCCGGGAGGTCGAGTTCGCGGAGCTTGACGGCATCCACCACCACCCAATCCTGAGTGGGTCCGAGGGTCTCGAAGGTGGAGTCGATGGCACGGCGCGTGAACGACGCACCGCCGTCACAGCCGACGGCGAAGGCGGCCGTCACCGAGCGTCGTGAGTCGTTACTCAGGTCTGTGACGGTGAGGCTCACGCCATCCTCATCCTGCTCCAGCGACCGCACCTCGTGCGCGTCCCACAGCTCCACGGTCGGAAGTGCCGCCATCGTGTCGCGCAGCAGCCGCTCGACATCGGGCTGGTGGAACATGTAGGTGGCGCCCCATCCCTGGCTGCCCGTCTGGTCATAGGGAAGAGGCCAGTCAATGAGCGCCTGCCCGGCCTCGTTCTCGTACTTGAATCCATGCATGGGCGCCGAGACCGCGGCGATCCCATCCGCCAGCCCCAGCGTCTGGTACATGCGCAGAATCTCGCCGTCAAAGCACACCGCTCGCGGCAGGTGATAGATAGAGGCCTCCCGCTCGATGGCCACGACACGAACTCCCTGCTGGCCCAAGGCGATGGCGAGGGTCGCGCCGACGGGCCCACACCCGACGATCGCGACGTCGAACTCGGTTTCCATCCTCGGGGTCACCTCTCTCTCCTCCGGCCGGTGAGCGCCGGTTGGCTTACAACCGCTACGCGGCGTAGCGTATCAGTTCCGGAGCCGCGCCCCAGCGTCACAGCACAGCAAGTCGCGGGAACAGCCGCAGTGCGTTGTCTCGCGCCACCGCGCGCAGTTCATCGGGCGCCAGTTCCAGGTCAGCGAACGAGGCTGCGGCGTGAGCCACGTCACCGTAGGGATAGTCGCTGGCGAAGAGGAGATGGTCGGGCGAGACCAGCCGGCGAGCGGGCTCGTAGGCGATCGGGTTGGCGACCGTTACCGTGTCGAGATAGAGCCTCCGCAAAGCCTCGGCCGGCGCGGTGCCCGGCTGCCCGTCCGGCGGCCGGTACATCCAGGCCAGCCGTTCGTGGATGAGCGGGAGGCCGGCACCACCGTGGGTGAGGATCCAACGGATGTGGGGATAATGGTCCAACGCCCCGCCGAGCAGGAGGCTCGTCCCCGCCCGCACCGTGTCAAAGCCGAACTCGAGGATCGGGTCGGGCACGCCGGGCATCAGCCCCTGGCAGCGCGGAGGTGCCGTGGGGTGGACGAAGGCCACGGCGCGACGCCGGTCAAGCTCGGCGAACACGTCGCCAAAGGCGGCGTCGCCGATCCAGCGGTCGCCGTAGCTGGTGAGGAACCCGACGCCGTCCGCGCCGAGGACGTCCAGGGCGTAGCCGAGCTCTTGCAGCGTCCCGTCGATGTCAGGCATCGGGAGCAGGGCCAGGAAGCCGAAGCGGGTCGGATGGTCCGCGCGCAGCGCGGCCGCGTACTCGTTGGTCTGGCGGGCGACCAGCCGGGCCTCGTCTCGGCCGAGCCCCAAGGTGGCCGGTGTGGCGATCGAGAGCACAGCCAGCGCGTCGGCCGCGTCGAGCGCTGCCAGCGCCTGGCCGGGCGTCCAGTCGAGCACGCCCAGGCTGACGGGGGAGAGAGCCGCCACGCGGTCGCCCTGGGCCGCGGTATACACCGGCGGGAAGAAATGATGCTGGACGTCGATCCACGCGATGGCCTCGCGCGGGCCTGGGACGTGGGTCGCGGGCGTGACCACGCGATCAGACACGGTCGCGCAGGCGCTGGCTGCGGCCGTAGCCGGCAACGACGATCAGGATGATGAAGCCGAACAGCATCTGGGTGTCGGCGCTGTCAAAGCCTTTGCCGACGAGGATCGTGGTCAATGCGGTGAGGATCAGCGCGCCCAGCACGGTCCGCCAGTAGTCCCCGTGAGCGCTGCCCAGGGCGGTACCGCCGACGATCACCGCCGCCAGACCTTGGAAGAGATACGGATCACCCATGGCCGGCGAGGCGCCGCTCGAGTAACCGGCGAGGAAGATCCCGGTCAGTCCCGAGAGCACGCCCGAGATCGCGAAGACCGCCGTCCAGATGCGTCCAGTGCGCAGAAGCGCCAGGCGGGCAGCGCGTACGTTCGTCCCGGTGGCGTACAGGCGCCGGCCGGGCACGGTGCGGGCGAGTACGAGGCCGGTCACGATCGCGACGAGCACCCACAGCACGACCACCGGGGGGATGCTGATGCCCAGCGTGGTCCCGATGGCCGAGGACCAGTTGGTCAGCGACTGCGGCGGGGTGGCCGAGATGTTGCCCTTGGTCCAGACGAGAATGGCGCCTTGGAGGACGGCGTACATGCCGAGCGTGATGATCAGCGGATTGGCGCCGAAGCGCTGGCAGAGAAAGCCGTTGAGCGCGCCGAGCAGCCCGCAGACGACAACGATGGCGATGACGATCGCCATCATCGACCAGTGATGAGCGCCCGACAGCTCGACGGTCATCACTCCACCGGCGGAGATGAACCCCGGGATGGACAGGTCCAGCCCGCCCACGAGCACCACGAGCGTCTGCGGCAATGCCGAGAGACCCAGCAGGGCGGCCAGGACGAGCATCGATTTCAGTGACGCGCTGCTGTCGTAGCCATCGATCGTGGACGCGCCCCAGAGGAAGATGACGATGAGCGCCGCGGTCTGCACCAGCGGGTAGCGGGCCTGCCAGCGGCGTGCATGCTGCAGCGTCGTCAGAGAAGAGCTCGCGGGCGCGTCCGCCGGCGGGTCCTGCGCGACCTCGACGGACTCGGTGGTGGAACCGGGCGTGATCACGCCGTCACCCGCTTGCCGAGGCTGCGGTAGCGCGTGCTGAGGAGGATCCCGGCGATCAGCATCACGCCGTAGACCAGCTGCAGATAGTCACTGGAGACGCCGGCCGACGACAGGAACTGCTGGAGCATGAAGATGCACACGGCACCGAGCAGCGACCCGATCATCCCACCGCGGCCACCGCCGATGGGTGTGCCGCCCAGGGCGACGCCGGCCAGGGCGATGAGGGCGTACTCGGTGCTCAGCGCGGCCGACGAGGTCTGCAGAAGCGCGGTGAGCGCCATTCCTCCGACTGCGGCGAACACGCCACCCAGCGCGTAGGCGGCGATGCGGATCCGTGCCACGTCGACGCCGGCGGAGAACGCCGCGGCGTCGTCGCCGCCGACCGCCATCAGGAGGCGGTGAAACGCGGTCCGGCGCAGCAGTGCCCACACCAGGATCGGAAAGGCGATGGTGAGCAGCGCCCCCGGGATCGGCCCGACGTCCCCGCCGAGGTGAACCGTCCAGTTGGCCGACGAGGGCGTTGGCGTGGGGGCGATCTTCTCGGCAAGGCCGGCGAGGATGAAGAAAACGCACAATGTCGCGATCACCGGCTGATAGCGCAGGACCGCCACCAACAGGCCGTTGACGGCCCCGATACCGGCGCCGATGACGAGGACGATCGGAATCGATACGGCGCCACCGAGCCCGTGCGGAAGCAGCCACGTGACGAAGATGCAATTGACGAGGGTGGCGAGGGGACCGATGGAGAGGTCCAGCCCGCCGCCCCCCGACAGGATCGCCGGCGTGCTGGCCATCGCCAGAATGGCGAACGGGGCCAGCGTCGCAAGCTCCTGCGCCGCATTCCCCGGATCGAAGAACGAGGGCTGCTCGATCGCTTCGGCGATGAGCAGCACGACGGCCAGGGTGAGGGCGAACGCGAAGGTCCGCTGGCTGAGGAACCTACGCAGGCTGTCGGGCAACGGAGCCTCCGAAGAAGCCGGCGATGAGCCGCTGGCGATCGAGCTGGGCCCGGTCGAGCTGGCAGAACACCTCGTGCTCGCGGAAGACGAGCACCCGGTCCATCAGCTCGACATGCTCATCGACCTCACTGGAGAGCATGACGACGGCCATGCCGGAGCCGACCAGATCCGCCAGCAGCACGTAGAGATCGCGCTTCGCCCCGAGATCGACCCCGCGCGTCGGGTCGTTGAGCAGCAACACGCGTGGCTTGGCCGCCAGCAGCCGCGAGATGATGACCTTCTGCTGATTGCCGCCCGAGAGGGTCTCGATCATCTGGCCCGGATCACCGAAGACGATGCCCAGGCGGCGAGCGTAGTCCCGCAGCCGGCTCGTCGACCTCGCCGGGTGAAGCAGTCCCCACGTCGTGTCGCGACCCAGCGTCGGCAGGGCGAAGTTCTCGCGCACGCTCAGACCGGCGAACAGCGCCTCGGCTCGCCGCTCACGGGGGAGGTAGCGGATCCCGTGCTCGGCGGCCCGCCACGCCGAGTCGACGATCGCCTCACGCCCATCGTGCACAGCCGCAACAGCCCCCGGCGACGGCTCCCCGGCGAGCACATTGAGGAAGGCCTCCTGTCCATGGCCCTCCAGACCGGCCAGACCCAGCAGTTCGCCGGCGTGGACATCGAGGTCGATCGGGGCGGCATCCGCACGCAGTACCACGCCGCGGGTCCGCAGCACGACGTTGTCGCGCCGGGTCCGCTGTAGCGCAGAACGCGACAGCGAGACGAGGCGGTCCGCGCCGGTCATGAGCCGTACCAGCTCCTCAGCCGAGGCCGCGTGCCGCTCCAGGCCCGCTGCAACGGTCGCCCCCGAGCGCATCACGGTCACGCGGTCGGCGATCTGCGCCACCTCATCCATGCGATGGGAAATGAAGACGGCACTCATCCCGGCGGTCACGCGTCGGCGCACGACGGCAAACAGACGATCGCGCGTCTCCACATCAAGTGCCGACGTCGCCTCATCGAGGATGAGCACGCGCGGGTCGCGGATAAGGGCCCGGGCGATGCAACAGGCCTGGCGCAGGCTGAGGGTCAGCTGCTCAGCGGGCCGGTCCAGGTCGATGTCCTCATCGACGAGCTCGCCGAGAAGCGCCCGCACCTGCCCGCGCCGCTCGCCGGCGCCGGCGGGCCGGGTGGTCAGTTGCTCCAGCCCGAGCCATACGTTGTCCACCGCTGTCAGCGGCCCGATCGTGAGAACCTCCTGGAAAACGGTGGCAACCCCGCGGGCATGCGCCGCCCGTGGCGAACCAAGCGCGGTCAGCTCGTCCGTGCCGATCCGCAGCACTCCAGCGTCCGGCCGATGCACGCCGCTGAGGATCTTGACCAGCGTGCTCTTGCCCGATCCATTTTCGCCGACGATCGCGTGCACTTCACCGCGGCGCAGGTCAAACGAGCAGTCGGTCAGCGCCCGGGTGGGGCCGAACGCCTTGCGCAGATGACTGACCGCCAGCGCCGTGCCGTCTCCCGAGGGCGGCCTCGACGGAGAGTCCCTGGCGCTGGCGGTGTCAGTCATGCACGATGTCTGGTGAGAAATCCCGCCAGCACCCCGGTCTACGGCGTGGCTCCCTTGTGGAAGAACCCGTTGAGGAACGAGTCGGGCATAAATGTCCCGTCCGGCCCGTAGGCGTCCAAGAGGCTGCTCTGCGCGAACGAGGGCTTCCACACGGTGCCCACGTTCGAGCGGGAGATCACATACGGCTTGGCCAGGATCGTGTTGACCTTCGGTCCCTGGCCCTCGAGCATCCGCAGAGCGACGCTGCCGGCAGCGGATCCGATCTGCAGGTCAGGTGTCGCGGTCGAGGTCCCGTCGTAGCTGGGGTGGCTGTGCCAGTAGGCGATCACACCCTGTGCCGTGCCGGGGTCGGCGATCGGCGGGGGGGTGTGCCCGGTCTGCTGGAAGGCGCCCAGGACGCCGACGCCCATGGTCCCGGCGTGAAAGACACCCTGAACCCCGGTCGGGTGTGTGGCCAGGAACTGCTGGACCAGCCCCTTCGCCACCGGACCGACGAACTGGCCGGCGACGGAGCCCGCCACCTTGACATTGGGACACAGGGCCAGCGCTGCTTTCCACGCCGCTGCCGCCTCGGCATCGGTCGAGGTGCCCGGGATGCCCTGTACCTCCAACACGCTGCCCTTTCCACCCATGGCCTTGAGGGCTCCGGCAGCCGGCAGGCCTTCGTTGAGGTAGGGATTCAGATCGAGGCTGACCGCGTACTTGCTCGGGGTCAACGTCCAGGGCGACACCGTCGGGATCCCGGCCGCCGCGGCCTTGGCGATCAGTGGCACCGCCGGCGCGGGAGCCAGCGCAAAGACGATCAGCAGGTCGGGCTTGCGCTGGATCGCGGTGCCGATCTCCTGGAGCTGCTGCGGAACGTCGGTATACGCGGCCGGTGCCTGGACCTGGATGGTCGCCACCTTGCCACTGGCCTGCAGACGCTGCTTCAGCGCGCTCAGCGTTGTGTTGGTGAATGGGTTGGTGAGCGGCGTCCACACGATCTGGACGTTCCACCCGGACTTGTGCGCCGGCTTCCAGTTGGCCCAGGCTGACGTGGTCACCGGGTAGTCGCTGAACCCTGCATAGTCGCTGGCGTAGTTGCTTCCCAGTGACGCGATCGCACCGGTGGGGTCGTTGACCTTTCCGGCCGGCAGCGTTCCACAGCCGCCTGACGCCGAGGTCGCGGCCTGGGTGGATGCGGCGGAGCTCGTCGCGGCCGAGCTCGTCGACGCAGCGGCGGGCGTGGACGACGATGCCCCGCCACCGGAGGTCGTCGACGAGGCCGAGCCTGAGCTCCCGCAGGCCGCCAGCAACACCACGCTCGCCACTGCGGCGAGCAACCCCCATGCGCAGCGCATCGCGGCACAGTCTCTGCGGAACATCATCAGCTCCTCTCCCTGGGCTCTCCAAGCCCCGGCTCTCAGTCCGCTGGCTCTGCGACGCAGAGCCAGGTACTGCTCCCTCATCTATACGACACGGAGCGTATCATATGGCGATGGATCAACACGCAAAACTTGGGCCGTATCGCGCCTCAGGCGTGGGGCAGCGCGTCGCTGCCGCCGGTCCACACCCGCGTGGGCGGTCAGCGACGCAAACCGCCACGCCTCCGGGGTGCGGCGCAGTGTCCCGTCGTACCACCCGGTGTCCGTCAGGTCAACCGCGCGCCACGCGGCCGTCAAGCAACCCGTCACTTGATCCGACGACGCCGGGCGGGATGGCCACCATGTGCACGGCGGGCATCCCGACCTCGGTGCGGAAGGTGTTGTTGGGGCCGTCCTCGAAGCGCCAGATCGCCGGCTCCCAGTCGGGCACGTAGTTGCGGTAGCCGCCCGAGTTGAGCTCATAGCGCAGGCCGGCCGGGTCGCGGAAGTAGAGGAAGTTCTGTTCGCCGATCCCGTGCTGTCCCGGCCCGTAGTCGAGGTCGTGTCCGTGCTCGATCAGAAAGCGCGCACCCTCGCTCAGGTCGTGCTCGGTCTCGACCCAGAAGGCCACGTGATGCAGTCGCCCCGGGATGCCATCCGGGTCCATGATGAAGCCATAGTCGTGGGACTTCTCATTGTTGGTGGCGATGCCGAAGAACCAGGGCGATCCTGGCTCCCCTTCGACCGCGGCCATGAGACGGAAGTCCAGCGCGTCGCGATGCCAGTACATCGTCTGCTTGACATCCGGCGTCGTGACGGTCATGTGGTCGAGCAGCCGCACGCGGATGCCGTGCGAGCCGGTGCGTTGCGGCCGCTCGGGGTAAGGCGACTCCTCGCCGGCGGGCGCCACCGCACGTTGGACGTCCCAGAACAGCTCGGTCGGATGTCCGCCCGGGCCGGTGAAGCGGTAGGCCCGGCCATGACCGAACGATGATTCGATCCACTCCCCGACGATGCCCGACGCCTCCACCGAGGCGACAGCGACGTCGAGCTGCTCCGCGTTCCATGCCCTCCAGGCCCCGTGGCCCAGCCCCGGCTCGGGACCTTCGGTGAGGATCAGGCTGTAGGCGTAGTAGTCGCCCCAGCAGCGCAGGTAGACCGAATCCCCCTGCTCGGCGACGACGAACAAGCCCAGCATCTCGCGCGCGAAGGCGACGGACTCGTCGAGCTTGGGCGTGAGAAGCTCGACATGCGAGAGGACGGACAGAGGTCGGTGAGGCATGGCTTCTCCCGGGGTGATCGGCGTCAGCGCCGGATGGGCACGTCGACATCGTGGTGGATGTGCAGGGTGGGCACGACCTCCGCGCGTGGCACGCGGCCCAGACCGCACTCCGCGGCGACACCGAAGCTGGGCGCGTGGCGAGAGGCCGTCTCGATCCGGCGCTGCGTTCCGGCTACGCCGTCCTCGAAGTGGACGAGTCCGAGGTAGAGCTCGGTGTCTTCGGGCAGGGACAGGTCGCTGAGGGGCGCGAAGAAGGCATCGTCCGAGCGCTCGATCGGGACCGGCATGTGCACCCAGCCGACCGGTCGCTCGATGTGATCGAGCATGGCATTCGTGAGGCGGACCATCGCGCCGGCGTCCTTTGGCTCCATCCAGTGCTTGCCGTGTCCGCTCTCCTCGTCGGGCGGGTCGCCGTAGCAGTGGTGGTAGCCCACCTCGACGTCTGCGGGGACCATCGCGCCCATCCGGCCGAGCTCGGCGCCCGCGTCGTCGAGGGTCCAGGTGTGCGGCGGCCCGACCTGCTCGGTGATCCCGACCTCGCACGGGCAGTCCCACTGGATCGCCAGCCGATGCGCCGGGATTCCGTCGACGATCCGCGAGACCTCATGACTCAGCGCCCGTTCGTACGCCGGCGTCAGCGCGTCGCGATGGTCGAGCTCGATGTAGGCCATGAGCGCCATGTACGCCGTGGGCAGGCTCACCTGAAAGCGCACGTCGTCGGCGAGGACCCCGCGCTCCACCGCAGCGGCGAAGCGCTCATAGGAGGCCAGCGCATCGTCGGCATAGCCAAGGTTGGCGAAGGTAATGTCATCGGGGCCGAGCCCGGGAGCAGGACCAAACAGCGAGAAGCTGTGCCGGGTCTCGCTCTCGCCCCAGGTGTGCGGCGTTCGCTCCAGGCCTTCAGTGGCCGCGATCCTGGGTTCCAGCGCGGCGATCCACCCGAGCCGGTCTCCCGTCTCACCGTCGGGGACGCGGCTGACGTCGCCGCCGAGGATCTCGCCGACGGCCTCGAAGACCACGTCGGCCGATTCCAGGTTCAGACTTCCGACAAGCAGGGAACGAGCCACGGCATCCTCTCCTCAGGGATTCAGTCCAGAATCGAAACGGAGCGTAGCGTATCAGTACCTCATCGCCGGTGCCGGCTCCCCGCGCCCGGCGTCGGCGATCGTCATCCCCAGATCTGCTGAGCGGTCGAGACCAGGAGCTCCAGCTTGCGCCACTGCGTGTCCTCGTCGAGGAGGTTGCCGTCGGGGCGGTCGTCGTCACCGGTGGTGAGCGCCGAGGCGAAACCGCACTGGGGTGACAGAGCCAGCTGCTCCAGGGGGATGTGCCGGGCCGCGCGTGCCACGGTGGCTTTGATCTGGTCCGCGGTCTCGAGTGCCGGATGCCGGGTGCTGAGGACGCCGAGCACCACCACCGGTCCGCCGCGCGGCACCCGCTCCAGCGCGGCGTAGTCGGCGGTGCTGCGCTCGACGTGGCCGTCCCACTCCAGCGTGAAGCGGTCGTAGGGCAGCGAGAAGAACGTCTCGCCGAGCTCACCCAGGCCGTCGTGAGGCGCGAGGTAGCGGGAGGCGTAGTTGCCCCGGCATTGATGCAGGCAGGTCGTCACATGCTCGGGTAGGCCGTCGACCACGCGGCGATCCGCCTCGAGCATCCGCTCCAACAGATCGTCGAGATCGATCCCCTTCGCCGTCACGAGCGCGCCCAGCGGCGATGCCGAGAGCATCATGTACCCCGATACGTCGAATTGCACGTAGGTCGCGCCCGCCGCGATGGCGTCGTCGACGAGGTCGCGCAGCAGGCCGACCAGCTCATCGGCGGCCTCCTCCGCGGACCGGTAGGCCCCGGTGGTGATCGCCGGGCCCAGGACGCACTGGCCGACCAAGAACGACGCGGTCGGAAAGGTGACCTTGATCGCACGGTCGGTCAGCGCGGAGACGAACGCCGCCTCCCGCGCGGCGGGGCTGTCGATCTTGCGCAGCCGCTCGACGATCGCCACCGATCCCTCGTGCTCCACCACGCTGCCGTCGTCGTCGCGGAACTGGAGCTTGGTCTGGCTCGGCCGCGTTCCCTCGACGGCGTCAAAGAACGAGTTGAAGTACATGAGCCGGCGAAACTCGCCGTCGGTCACCACGGGCAACCCGAGCTGCTCCTGCTGGGCCACCACCCTCCGGATGGCCTCGTCCTCGAGCCGGTGCAGTGCCTCGCGGTCCTTGGCCCGCTCCTCGGCGAGCAGGCTCGTGTGGCCGGCCTCGTAGATGCGATGGACCTCATCGAGGAGGGCCTGGGGGCGCTGGAGGCTTCCGATGTGCTCGGCACGGATCATCGGTGGGCCTCCTCAGCGCACCGCGCCGAACGCGCCGGCATGGCGCCTGGCTGTCGACATCGATCAGTCACGCCGAGAACTCGTCTCCGCCGCGCGCCACCGCGGGCGCGACGTTGACCGGTGCCTCCTCGTCGATCACGGGCGCCGGGGGGCGCCCGGGCGGTCGGCCACGGGTCCCGAGCATCTCCCGGGCCTGAGCCGGTGTGGCCGGCTCGAGCTGCAGCTCACGAGCGATCCGCACCGCCCGCGCCACGAGTTGGGCGTTATCGCGGGCCATCTCGGAGCGGCTGTAGCGGACGTTGTCCTCAAGGCCGACCCGGATGTTGAGCCCCATCGCCAGGCCCATCGTGGTCAGTGGCAGCTGCGCGCGGCCGATGGCGATGACGTTGACGTTGGCGCCCTCGGGGACGCGCTCGACAGCGTGGCAGAGGTTCTGCCAGGTGCCCGCGGCGCCACCCTGGCCGTGCGCCCCGAGCACGAGCCCAATGTTGATCGGCGCAGGCAGGAGCCCAGCCGCGATCAGCCGCTCGGCCTCCTCGAGCATCGTGGCGTTGTAGACCTCGAGCTCGGGCTTGACGCCGCGATCGAGCATCTCCTTGGCAAACCATTCGATCTGGGCCCGCGGGTTATCGAGCATGAGCGCGCGGCCGTCCAGCGTGAAGAACAGGACGAACCCCATGTTGAGCGAGCACATCTCGGGGCTGAGCAGCGCGGTGCTCAGACGTTGCTCATAGGTCTGGGTCAGGCCCGCGCCCGTCGTCAGCTGAACGATCGCGTCGGTGTGCTCGCACAGGCGGGCCTGGATGTCGCGGTAGATCTCCGGATCGGTGGTGTTGCGGCCGTCGGGATCCCGCGCATGGATGTGCAGTACGGCGGCTCCAGCCTCCCAGGCGGCGATGCCCTGCGCGACGATCTCATCGGGCTGCTCGGGTAGGGCCGGGGTGGCAGCCTTGCTGTGGTAGCCGCCCGTCAGGGCGCAGGTGATGATCGGGTGGTGCTCAGCCGCCATTGGGCGACGCGTCGATGAGCACGAACGCGACCCGACACGGGCGGTCGCTGCGGTTGGCCCAGGCGTGGTTGGTGCCGCGCTGGATGAGGACGTCGCCCGGGCCCAGGCAGCACTCTCCTTCGTCCATCAGGGCCCAGATCTCGCCGTCCAGGACGATCGCATAGTCCAGGGTGTCGGTCTTGTGAAACCAGAAATGGCGAGGGTCCCCGGCCGCCTGCCCGGCGGCGTGGGCGCCCGCGCCCCCGATCTCCTCGAACATCCGGGCGATGTCGACATCCTCGTAACGGCTATCCGGAGGGAAGTCGGCGACACGCAGGATCGTCCCCCCCGGGGGCGGATGGATCGGCGGCACCCAGCCGGGGCGCACCGGGTCCTCGTTGCCGTCGTTTGAGGCGGGCGTGGCGTCGGTGGTCCACAGGACCCGCGCGACCAGATCGGGCATCGCGGACGGGGCGTTGCTGTGCGGCGAGGGCCCGTCGCTGACGATGATCGATCGCCCCTGCTCGTCGTGTCCGGTGACCACGCGGCGCACCGCGCCCAACCGTGGATAGGCGGTGCCGGTCCCGGCCGCCAGGCCGCCGTTTGCCTCCTCGTCGGCCATTACGCAGCCGCCTCAACCTCGAACGGGTTGACCCGTGGTTCGGGCCACCAGGGGTAGCGGTCGGGCTCGCTGCTGAAGCGGTTGCGCAGGACCCCGACACCGTCGACCTCGAGCTCGACCACATCGCCGGGCGACAGGTGCCGGCCCAACTCCAGCGCCGACCCGTTGCCGACCGTTCCCGAGCCGATGATGTCGCCCGGCTGGACCACGTCGCCGATGGACACGTAGGCGATCAACTCGGCGGCGCTGTAGATCATGCCCTCGCTCACGGCGGTCGCCCACTGCTCTCCATTGACGGAGACCCGCATGGTGAGCGCGTCGAGCGCAGGCAGGTCAGCGTCGTCGATCGTGGTGATCCATGGACCGATGCCGTACGCGAAGTCCTTGCACTTCTGCGGTCCCATGCCGACGCCCATCTCGCGTGCCTGGATGTCTCGCGCCGAGAAGTCGTTGAAGATCGTCAGCCCGAAGAGAAGCTCGTCGGCCTGCTCGGGGGTGAGATTGCGGCCCTGACCGCCGACGACGAAGCCGAGCTCGAGCTCGTAGTCGATCTGGCTGGCGAAGGCCGGAAACGGGATCTCCTCGTCGTGCCCGTAGACGACTCCGGTCGAACCCTTGAAGTAGCCAGGGGTCTTGAACAACTGCGGATTGGGCGCGCCCACGCCGAGGCGCTCGCCGTACTGCTTCATATGCAGGGGGAAGGTCAACGAGTCACGGATGACCGGCGGGTCCAGCGCCGCCACCCACTGGACGTCGGAGATCGGGAGCGACGCGTCGTCGGCATGCTCGCCCGCCTGTGCCTCTGCCGCCAGATCGGAGAACGCCCTGCCCAGGGCGATGGCCTGCGACATGCTCGACGGGAAGATCGCCGCGGCCAACCGGCGTGCGGCCTCGGCGGTCGCGCCGGCACGCATGCGCCTGAGCTGCTCGGCGCGGGAAAGATCGATCACGACCGCTCTCTCAGGATGTACCGCGACCAGCCGCGTCACCGGACCGTCGGGACCCGCCATCAATATCCGTCCCAGCTTCATCCGCCCTCCCCTCGATGTGTGACGCATC
Source organism: Solirubrobacteraceae bacterium (assembly GCA_049287845.1). Classification (GTDB taxonomy): domain Bacteria; phylum Actinomycetota; class Thermoleophilia; order Solirubrobacterales; family Solirubrobacteraceae; genus Palsa-465. The sequence goes on from JBAQGP010000470.1 coordinate 19,279, forward strand.
GTATCGTATCGAATTATTGGACGTGGTGCCGCACCGTTGCGTATCGTGTAACTCATGGCATCTCGCAGCGAAACCAGCCGGTCGGCGATCCTTCACGCGACGATCAAGCTCCTGCAGGACACGACCGTGCAGAGGCTCTCGATCGAAGCCATCGCCAAGGAGGCCGGCGTCGGCAAGACCACGATCTACCGCTGGTGGCCCAGCAAGGCCGCGGTCGTCATCGACGCCTTCATGGAGCACCACCTGGTCAAGACGCCGATCCCGCAGGACGTGCCGGTGCGCGACGCGCTCGTCACTCATCTGCGGTCGCTGATCCGCCAGTACCGCGGCCCCACCGGACGGCTCGTCGCGCAGATCATCGCCGAGAGCCAGTACGACGCACAGACCCTCGATGACTTCCGGACTCGCTTCTGGGACGGCCGGCGCGAGGCGGTGACCGCGCTGGTCAAGCGTGGCATCGAGTCGGGCGAGATCCGTGATGACGTCGACGCGGAGCTGGTCACCGAGATGATCTATTCCCCCGTCTACCTGCGCCTGCTCTTCGGGCACCGGCCGCTGAGCGAGAAGTACGCCGATCAGGCTGTCACGCTCGCCTTCCAGGGACTGACCGCCGCCGTCACCGTCTAGCGCTCCGGGACGTGAGCCACCGCCCGGTGAGCATGTGATACGCTGCGTATCGAATGCCGGGCCCCCTGCGCGTCATCGAGTTCGTTCCCCCCGCAGTGGAGGCCCTGGCTGTGGACCTCGGCTACCTGGACGAGACGGTCGAGATCGTCCGGACACGCTCCTCCACCGAGCAGCGCGAGCGTGTCATGTCCGGCGATTGCGATGTTGCCCTCACCGCGATCGACAACCTCATCGCGTGGGGCGCCGATGGCGACGACCTGCGGCTAGTCGCTCAGGTCGAGCGCACGACCGTGCTCGACCTCATTGCCACCCCGGACATCGAGTCAATCGGTCAGCTGCGCGGGCAGACGCTCGCGGTCGACGCGCCCGACAACGGGTTCGCCATCGTCCTGCGCAAGATACTTGCCGACGATGGTCTCGCCGCCGCTGACTACCAGCTGGCCAGCGCCGGCGGTATTGCACAACGCTTCGCGGCCGTGAGCGAGGGCCGGGCGGCGGCTGCGTTGCTGGGCCCGCCATGGAGCTATCAGGGACTCGCTGCGGGCCTGGTCCGACTGACCAGCGTCCACGAGGCGCTCCCGGACCTGCCCGGGATCGGCGTCGCCGTCCGGCTGTCACGGCTGGACGAGATCGACGCCGCGCTGACGCGTTACCTGACGGCCCTCGGGCGAGCGATCGAGTGGCTCGCATCAGCGCCACGAGTGGAGGCGCTGACACGACTGACCGGCGCGGGCTTTGACCGCCGCGGCGCCGCGGACCTGCTTGCGGTTGCCCCCACGGGGCTGGCACCCGCAGCCGAGGGGCTCGAGCTTCTGTACGCGATGCGCCGGGAGCTGGGCCTGCTTCCTACCGGCGCACCGTCGCGCGACGCAATCGTCGTCAGCCGAGCCATCCCACATCCAGGCGTCGCCTGAGCCCGACGGCAATGCTCGTCACCCGGTCACTGCGAGCCTGCCTCGGCCGTTTCGCCACCGGGGTGGCGGTGGTGACCTTTGACACTCCTGACGGCCGGCGCGGGATCACGGTCAATTCGTTCACCTCGGTCTCGATCGAGCCGCCGCTCGTCCTGGTCAGCGTGGCGCGGCGGGCCCGTGCCCACGAGCTGCTCAGCGGACGGCCGTTCTGCGTCAATGTCCTGGGCGCCGAACAGGAGGCGACGGCGCGCAGGTTCGCCGGATCGGGTACCGACTCGCCGGTCCACTGGGCGCAGGGAAGCGTTGCCCCGCGTCTGGCCGGCGCCCTGGCCCAGCTCGAGTGCCGGCCGTGGCGCGAATACGACGGCGGCGACCACACGCTGTTCGTCGGCGAGGTCACGGACTACGACTACCGCGATGGAAGCGCCCTCGGCTTCCACATGAGCGGTTTCACCATGATCGCCGACGAGCAACTGGGGATCGAGGCCCTTCTCTGACTGCGCTCAGGATGCCACGTGAGGCGAACGTCGGTTACCCCCCTGCTCCCGCCGACACGCCGAGCACCGCCTCGACCACGTCGCGATGCTCGCGCATCGTCTCCACGCCGTCCGTTCCCGGTTGACGGCCGAAGCCGCAGTACATGGCCACACCGAAGTCGTCGATGTACTTCGACGCGGTGGCGTGACGGCGACGCAGCCCGTCAGCACCATCGACCGGGAGCACAATGCCGAGGTACACGCGCGTGTCGCTGACTCTGAGGCCGGCCAGCGGCGCGAAGAAGCGGCTGTCCTCGCTGCGCAGGTCCTTCGGTCCGGCAAGATGCAGCCAATCGACGGGGCGGCCCGAATTCTCCACGGCGTAGTTGGCCATCTTCACCAGGAGCTCCATGTCGCGCGCCTCATACATCGGCCACGACGGAAAGGTGCCGTAGCAGAGGTGATAGCCGACGAGCGTCTCCTCGGGAATCATGCGCGTGACCCGTGACACTGGCCCGGTGAACCGCTCCCAGGCGTCATCCTCGGTCCAGGCCACGACACCTTCGAGGTCAAGGACTTCCCAGCAGACGTCCCATTGGATGGCGAGGTCGGCGGGTGGGATCTCGCTGGTCAGCCGCACCAGCTCACGCGCCACGAGGTCCTCCCACGCCGCGGCGGCGATCGGGAAGTCATGGCCGAAGTGAGCTTTGAAGCCGATCAGCGTGCTGGTGCGAAACGGCAGGCTGACCTGGAAGCGCACGTGGGCGGGAATGACGCCCACCTCTCTGAGTGACCGGAATACGCGGTACGACGCGATGGCATCGTCGATACGCGGCCAGGTCTCGAACTGGAGCGTGTCCACCCCCTTGGGCAGGCCGAGGACGGTGGTCTGCAGGACGTGCTTCGGCGGCCGGGCGCTGGGCTGCAGGACGTCGATCTGGGGATGCGGATCGAGGAGGCTGAGATGGTCATAGGCGACCCACAGCGCCCGGGGCCCGGTCTCGCCGTCGGGCAGCGCAAAGACCAGGTCACCGAACAGCTCGCCGCCGGCTCGTAGTGCCTCCTCGGTCGAGGATGCGGGCAGGCTCCCCACGAGCAACAGTTGACTGCTAACCCTTGCAGGCACGATTCGACTCCTTTGGTTGAGTCGCCGAGGCGTCTTGGCCGGCGACCAGGTCTCGTCAAGACCGCACCACCGCGCGAAAGCCGCGGGAAACATCTGAATACGAAACGGTTCGTATCATACCGTGGCCGGGTATAGGCGGCATTCTCACCAGATGAGCGGCAGGAGACGCTTGTGGTGAGCTGCGTAGGCGCTGTAGCGATCGCCGAGCGCCATCAGCAGGGCGTTCTCCTCGACGTGGATTCGGTAGAGCAGCGGCAGCAGAACGAGGAGCGTCCATCCCGCCGTGCCCAGCCAGTTGCCGTTTACCAAGCCGGCGCCGATCACGATCAGTAGGACTCCGGTGTAGCCGGGGTGACGCACGAAGCGATACGGACCCGAGGTGATCACGGGCTGCTCGGCGCTGGTCATGACCGTGAAGGTGAAGTAGCGGCCGAGCGTCATCTCAGACCACCGGCGCATCGCGAACCCGGCGACGAACATCGTCACACCGACGGCGAAGGCGGCGGATGACGGTCGGATCATCGCGGCCGGTGCGATTGTCGGAGCCAGCCCGAGCCACACGAGTCCGATCACGGCGCAGGTCAGCAGCAGCGCGTAGCTGCCCTGGTCGGCCTTGGAGGCCTCGGTCCGTTGTTGCTGCCATTGGATGAACTCGAACCCGAACGAAGCGAGATTGATGAGCAGCCAGAACGCGAGAGCCGCCGGCTGGGTCTGGAAATAGGGACGGATCACGGCCCCCAGGTGCAGTTGATGCAGAGCTACGGTCATGTGTCTGCCACCTTTCGGGAGGGCAAATGCTGGATGGATCAGGCGGTGGTGTCGCCGCCGCGAGCGGCGGCCGACGTAAGTCAGGTGTCTGGTCGGGTGGCCCGCTCGAACAGCGTCACAAGCTCGCCGCCGTAGGCCGCCAAGTCAAGCTCGGGGTTGGCCGCAAGCTGATCGAGGAGCGCATCGAGGGCGGCCTTGATGCTGAGCGCCATCACCCGCACGTCGAATGTTCCGAGGATGCCGTGCTCCTGGCCGTACTGGAGCACGTGCTGCACCACTCCTAGTTCCCCCTCGACCGCCTGCGGCCCGAAATGCTGGTCTCCGCGTTCGTCACGGAAGTTGCTCCAGATCTCGCGGATCGCGAGCATGTACCGCGGCTGGGTCCCGTAGTACTGAACCCACGCCTCGATGTAGTCCGCGACGAACGTCTCCGGCGAGGTCCCCCGTAACTGGCTCTCCAGGGCCTCGGTGACCGAGTCAAAGATGCGCGCGACGACGGCGAAGATCAGGTCGTCCTTCGCAGCGAAGTGGTAGGTGACAACGCCCTTGCTCACGCCCGCACGTTGCGCGACCTCCCCCACCGACGTTCCCTGGAAGCCCAACTCGACGACGGCGTCGATTGCGCAATCGACCAGCTGCTCGCGACGCTTGCGCCGTGTGAAGCTGTCCGGCCCGGCGTCACGAGTGCCCTTAGTACTCATGGATAGAAGTTAGTACGGACGTACTAGATAGTCAAGCCCGAGGGCACCGCAAGGGGGGCCTGCCGCGCAGAGCAGTGGGCTGAGATTCGTCATTTTTATCGTCTGGTGGACATTAACTTGGTGATGGATGCTCAGGCGCGGTTCGACGCGCTCTACCGCGAGCACGCCGGCGAGCTACGACGGTACGTCCGGCGGCGTTGGGACACGCAGTCGGCCGATGATGTGGTGGCCGACGTGTTCGTGGTCGCGTGGCGACGATTGGCTGACGTGCCAGATGATCCGCTTCCGTGGTTGCTCGGGGTTGCGCGAGGGATACTCGCCAACCGCCGCCGCGGCGACGCGCGCGATCACGCGCTTCGGGACCGGATCAGGTTTGAGCAGTTCAGCGCTCCCCCTACGGGCGAGGCAAACGCGTCGCGGGCCGGGGAGGCGGTGTGGGTCGCGCTCACCAGCCTGTCAGAGCGCGATCGCGAGGCGTTGCTGCTGGTCGCCTGGGAAGGTCTCTCGACAGCGCGCGCGGCACGAGTCGTGGGCGTGCGCGCGAACACGTTCGCAGCGCGGCTGTATCGCGCTCGGCGGCGGTTCGCACACGCGCTGCGTGCCCAAGCCAACGACCCGAGTCAACGACCCGAGTCAACGAACACCGAGGTGCTCCGATGACCGACAAGGTGCTCGATGCGATCCGCCGAGTCGATCCATGTCCAGATCAGATCCCGGGGCCGCCGATCGAGCTCGTGCTGCGCCGCCTCCACGCCCACCCCGCAGATCGCGCGCCGCCTCATGCTGGTTCCGGGCGCCGGCGCTTGGCGGCAGTGACCACCATCGCGTCTGTCCTCGTCACGGCGTCTGTCGCGGCCCTTGCTCTGATCTTGCTCGGTCACGCTCCTCGCCCTGATCGGCCCGCGGGGTCTGGCGCTCATCCAGCCATGGCGCTCGCCTGCCGTTCTGAGGTCCGGCTCGGCGTGCTGCCCGTGTGGGCGCGCGCCGGGTTCAGCGAGAGGCGCGCGCGGATGCGCTACGAGCTGGGAGCGTCGGGACGGATCGCCGCGATCCCGTTCGGACTGCTCAATTCCCCGCCCGCCGCCAACCACACCAACAAGATCCTCTGGGTGTCGCACGTTTCGCCGCGCTCCGGAGGCCCGCTGCGGATCCTTGCACAGCAGATGACCGGAACCAGACAAGACGGTACCCCGGTGATGCGCGTCGTGAGCGCAGGCCCGGGACCATCGACCATCAACCTTCCTTCGCCGGGATGCTGGCGTCTCACCCTTCGATGGTGGGGGTGGACCGATTCCCTCGACCTGCAATACAACCGGCCCCGCTAAGGGCCACACCGACGGCGCCCGCAACGGCGGATGTGACGGCCGAGCAACGTGAGCGGCGCGCCCGACCTCATCATCACGTGCGAGATAACCGCCGGCGCGTTGCCTTGCATACACCCGCGTTCGAGCGCGATCGCGCGGCCCTCGGCGATGTCCTTGCGCAGGCGTCAAGCCTCACGCGAACTCGCGGTGTGAAAGAGACACCGACGCGATCGTCGAGGACGCCCCGGCGATCTCCTCAAGCTCAGGCGCTCGGCGGCTGCACCTCGCCCACGACCACGGGCTCCACCACGGGTCCGCCGGGCACGCGGTCCACGGCGTGCGGCTCGGCGACGTGCCGCCACCAGCTCAACCGGGGTACCAGCACGCGGTCGAGGCTCAAGCGCTCTCGCCGCGCCGGCGGAGCGAACACCAACAGCGTGATGAACAACATCGTGTAGATGATCCCGGTGCCGATATCGGTGGCGCCGGACGTGTAGGGGCCGCCGAAGCCTTCCCCGACAGCCCAGATCAGCAGTGCGTAGATCGCGCCAACGGTGTATCCCGCACGCCGTGCCACTCCCAGTAGGAGCACCAGAGCCAGGGCGGTCTCCGCCACCCCGGTGAGGGTCGCGAAGAGGGTGGGTGCGCCACTTTGCAGGTTGATCCAGAACTGAAACCAGCCATGCAGGAAGGAGGGCTGTCCCTGCGCGACCTGCTTGAGATTGCTGATGTAGGTGTCGCGGTAACCGGGAAGCCACTTGAGGTAGGCGTCGACCGCCCAGATCACGCCGAAGAGCAATCGGACGATTGTGCCGGTCCAGCCGACCGAGGGCGACGGAAGCGAGCGCCCATCGTCCCTGCGCCCGTCATAGTCGTGGGCGTGCCGGATCCGCGCGGCGCGCGGCGCGAGGGTAGTCATATCCGCCTCGCCTGGACGTAGTCCTGGCCGGCCTCGGGTGAATCTCCACCGCCGGCGCGCGTGCGTCGCCGGCCTTGACCCGACTCACAGAAGAACCGCTGCAGGGTCTCCCGCATCTCCACGCTCCTAGGTTCTTGGACGACTGAAGGAAGTTGGATGCCGAGCTAGATACCACTCCATCGAGTGGACAAACCCGAGCGCGGAAAGAAGTTAACAAACCCTCATCTTCCTCGCTCGTCGTTGTGGGTGATCGTGCGCCTCGCCTCAGACGAGCAATCCCGGAAAGTGACACCGGGACGAGCAACGATGTCACCTAGTGAGGCCATGCGGCGCGACCTCCTCGTCGAGAGTGTCATCGGCACGCTGATATTTGATTTGGTATACGCGCCACGGTGTGCCCGTCCGGGCTGGGCGCAAGCTTCGGGCGCTCGCGTTCACCCGGGCGGAGCAGGAGGATGGCGCCGCATGTGCCCCAGTGGGCGCTCCTGTGGTCGCCAGGCGGATGCTGCCGACCCGCGACGGCGTGAACTGACTTGCCGGCAGGAGTGACCGTCAGCTCTGGGGCTCGCGCCAGCACACCCAGGCGCGGAAGCCGCCGGGCACCGGTAGCGGTCGGGCCCGCCAGGGGCCGCAGGCGCCGGCCGCCCAGTGCAGCGGCGACTCCAGTCGGCGCGGGTCATAGCGCACGGCATCGCCCAGCGCTTTGGCCAGGGCCTCCTTGCTGCACCACAGCGAGATCAGATCCTCGTCGCTGCCTGACGCCGCGAGCGCCTGCTCGTCCGGGGTGCGGATCGAGCGCGCGAAGCGCTCGTCACAGGCTTCGACGCGCTCGATGTCGATGCCGACGCGGTCGGGGTGCGCAGCGAGCATCGCGAGCGGGAAGCAGTAGGAGCGAGATACCCAGCCCGCCCCCGGCTCGTATTCGCGGACGCGCGCGCGCAGCGCCGCGGCGTCGAGCCCGTCGATGCGAGCGTCGAACAGCTCGATCGCGGGCGCCCGATCGTCGTTTATCGCGATCCGCATCGCGGCTCACTGGGCGACCACCGGCG